>REBL01000254.1 GCA_007692755.1 Nodularia sp. (in: cyanobacteria)
TGGGAAATCATAGTAGTTTAGTCATTGGTCATTGGTCATTGGTCATTGGTCATTGGTCATCGGTCATCGGTCATTTATTTTTACTAATGACTAATGACTAATAACTAATGACTCATTTCTACAGTCTGCGCCAGTTACGACCGTCTTGGTTCATTAACAATTCCGCCTCTGCGGGTTCCCAAGTACCAGCTTCATACCGAGGAATGGTAGCTGGGTCGGTGGGTGTATCCCAAACAGAAAGCGCCGGAGTTACTATTTGCCAAGCTGCTTCAACTTCATCCGCCCGTGTAAACAAAGTTTGGTCGCCCATCATACAATCAAGAAATAGGCGGTCATAGGCATCAGAAGTTGCTTGAATACCAAAGGAACCATAACTAAAGTCCATATCCACAGAACGAGTGCGGAATTCTGCCCCTGGCATTTTCACGTCAAAACGCAAAGAAATTCCTTCATTCGGCTGAATCCGCATTGCTAAAATGTTGGCATTTCGCTGTTGAGAAGCAGATTGAAACATCCGAGAAGGAACATCGCGGAAGTGAATGGAAATTTCACTGACTTTTTTCGGCATCCGCTTACCTGTCCGTAGGTAAAAAGGAACACCCTGCCAGCGCCAGTTGTCAACCATAAACTTCATGGCTACATAAGTTGGTGTCCCAGAATTGGGGTCAACGCCTGGTTCATCGTGATAGCCGGGAACTTGCTTACCCTTCATCCAGCCGCCACTATATTGACCCCGCACTGCTGAACGTGACAGATTGGGAACATCAGCTAAACGAGTAGCTTGCAGTACCTTAACTTTCTCTGTACGAATGCTATCAGCATCCATTGAGTTAGGTGCTTCCATTGCCGTCAAACAGTAAAGTTGCATGAGGTGATTTTGCAACATATCCCTGAGTGCGCCGGCTTTTTCGTAGTAACCAGCCCGGTCTTCTACCCCTACGGTTTCAGCTACGGTAATTTGTACGTGGTCAACAAATTGACGATTCCACAACGGCTCAAATATGGCATTGGCGAAGCGGAATACGAGCAAATTCTGAACTGTTTCTTTACCTAAGTAGTGGTCAATGCGGTAAACTTGATTTTCTTTGCAATATTTCTGCACCACTTGGTTGAGACTTTGAGCTGATGCTAAGTCCCGACCAAAGGGTTTTTCAATTACCAGACGATGCTTGTAGGGGTCGTCTAGCATTCCGCCTCCCCCTAGTTGCCGAATGGCTTCAGGAAAGAAGTTAGGGGCGACGGAAAGGTAGAACATCCGGTTTCCCCGTGTGTTCCGTTTTTCGTCTAATTCGCTTAATAGGGTTTTGAGCTTTTGGTAGCTTTCTGGTTTGTCTATGTCTCCAGGACAGTAGAATAAACCTTTAGAGAAGTCTTGCCAAAGTTCATCTAAAGGGACACTAGCATGAGCTTCTTCCATGCCTTTTTGCATTTGTTCCCGAAAATACTCGTGAGTCCATTCTCGACGTGCCACGCCGACAATAGTGGTCTCTGGTGGGATGCGTCCTTCACGCCGCAATTTGTAAAGTGCTGGGACTAATTTACGCCAGGTGAGGTCGCCAGAAGCGCCAAAGATGACTATAATTTGGGGTTCGGGCATCCCTTGCTGTTGCAGACCAACGCGCAAGGGATTTTCTAGCAAACTAACCATAGAAGTTTTCAGTGGGGTGTGGTGTGTTAATTAGACGCTTTCAAATCACGTCTACAAAAGAGTTGTGCGTTGTTCGCGTTAGCGTCTTTGCAAGAGAAGGTCTACACTGGCGACAATAACTTGACTTTGTTTTCTAAAGAGTTCATCAAGGACTCGTAAGGTTTAACGAATTTGTCAATCCCTTCCACTAATAGTTCCTCCATGACCGCATTTAGATCAATGTTAATGTCTGGATCTTTGAGGCTTTCCATGAGTTGGTAAGCTTCTTCAACGCCTGTTTCTAAGCGACTAGCGACATCGCAATGGTCAGCACAAGCTGCAATTGTCGCCGGGGGTAAGGTGTTAACGGTATCGGGGCCAATTAACTCTTCAACATACATGACATCTTTGTATTTGGGGTCTTTGGTGCTGGTGCTAGCCCAAAGTAACCGTTGTACTTTAGCTCCTTTTGCTGCTAAGGATTGCCATCTGTCGCTTTGAATAATTTTTTTGTATTCCTGGTACGCAATTTTAGCGTTAGCGATCGCCACTTTCCCCCTCACAGCTTGCAATTTTGCCTCATGGGAGATATCATCAATACCACGCTTCATTTTGGCATCAATTTTGCCATCAACGTTGCTATCAATGCGACTGAGAAAAAAGCTAGCCACGGCAGCAATTTTGCTAATATCTTGACCCTGTGCTACTCGTTTTTCTAAGCCACACATATAAGCCTCTGCTGTGTTGATGTAGCTATCGACGGAAAATAACAGCGTGGTATTAATATTAATCCCTTCTGCGATCGCCTGTTCCACTGCCGGTAAACCAGCTACTGTACCAGGAATTTTTACCATCAAATTTTCCCGCCCAATTTCTTGGAAATATCGCCGGGCTTCCGCTATTGATGCTTCAGTATCATGGGCGATGGTTGGTGGTACTTCTATACTAACGTAACCATCCAGTCTATTTGAGGCTTCATATACAGGGCGCAGAATATCGCAAGCGTTGCGAATATCTGTAAAAACAAGGGATTCGTAAATTTTGGCTGTGGGTAATCCAGCGCGAATACCAGCTTCGATATCGGCATCATACATCGCATTGTTAGCGATCGCCTTTTCAAAGATAGCTGGATTAGAAGTAATCCCACAGACACCCTGATTTTCCACCAAGTCCTTAAGTTCACCTGATTGAATAACCTCACGGTTCAAGTTATCCATCCAGATGCTTTGACCATGTTGTTTAATCTCTAGTAAATGATTGGTCGCCATAGCTCTAGTTTTACTCCTGTTAATGATGTTTCTAAGTGAAAAAACGCAAAATACATCTGATATTGATGCTTACTTTTGAATTGTGGCGTTACCAATCACTTATGACATCGACCAGCTGAGGTAATTTTTAATTCATCACCAGGGCTATTGTGCATCCTCAATCCCAGATACTATCCAAACACACAGCCAAAATAACTTCTCCTTACTGGTAGAGTGTCAACCTATCTCATGCAGCACCGTGTAAATAAACAAGCCCTTACCAGTCACTAAAACGCTTGTGGTATCGGAATTACGAATTACGTTCGCGTAGCGTTTCCGCAGGAAATATTACGAATTACGAATTACGAATTACGAATTACGCCCTGCGGTTAGTGTCCGTTTTGAATAAAAGACTCCACCTTGGCGACATCTTCTTTACTACCAATAATTAAAGGTGTGCGTTGATGCAGTTTCTTGGGTACTACATCTAAAATATCGACCAATCCTGTAGTCGCACGACCACCAGCTTGTTCAATCAACATAGCCAAAGGAGCAGATTCATAAAGCAAGCGCAACTTACCTTCTGGGGTTTGAATTGTGCCAGGATACAAAAATACGCCGCCTTGAACTAAAATTCGATGGATATCACTCACCATCGCGCCACTGTAACGAGCCGTATAACCTTCAGTTCGGTGAACGTAGCGGATATATTCCCGCATTGATTCTTCCCACTGCCAAAAATTCCCTTCGTTCACGCTGTAAACAGAACCGTGGTTAGGAATTGTGATATTTTCTTCCGAGAGGATAAATTCGCCCAAGCTGGGGTCAAGGGTAAAAGAATGAACGCCATTGCCCATACTATAGACCAGCATGGTGCTAGGGCCATATAGGATATATCCGGCGGCGATTTGCTTACGTCCGTTGGTTAAAAGGTCAGTAGCTTTGTGGTCAGCATCATCGCCTTGTTGTTGACGAATAGCGAAAATAGAACCCAAACTCAGATTAGTATCAGTGTTCGATGAACCATCAATTGGGTCATAGAGCAAGGTATAGCGACCAACTGGGCAGTTTTCCGGGATGTAATATGGTTCTTCCATTTCCTCGGAAGCTAGGCGACAAACTAAGCCACTTTGCTTAAACACCGAAATAAATACGTCATTGGCATAGACATCCATCTTTTTGACGGATTCGCCTTGGACATTCACATCTCCAGAAAATCCCAGCACACCTTCCATTAAACCAGCACGGCTGAGACGACGAGCCACCAGCTTACCAGCCAAACCGATGCGATTCATCAGCATACTCAAGTCTTGTGCATCCGTGCCAAAACTTTGCATCTGTTGGAGTACGTGACGCGATAACGTTGTACAATCACGATCTAAGCTTTTATCTGTGGCATCATTCATAGAAAAATCTAGAGATTCTGGTGCTTGAGTCATTTTTGTTATTCCCTAGCTTTTTGCTTGTGGGTCAGGTTTATCAATGGCAATTTTTAATTGCTGCCTCTATCTTAGAAAGGTATTTTGATATCTTAAATATGATTTTAGATAAACTAAAGAATTCAAATTTTGGGGCGGCTTTTCCCATAATCGCAAAGGCGCGACGATTTCCAGTCTTATTGATCATCGGGAAATACTGAGATTGCAGCCATTGCTCTGTGGCAAATGTCTTGTTTGTTTACCATCTGCTGAAGCTCAGATGATTCGTATTGACCTTCATTAATCTCTAAAGAAGCTTGGTTAATTGCTTGACGATATGCACTTTCTAGAGATTCACGGAGTTCGCAATCATCAAGGTATGTGCCTTTAAATTTGGGACGAGCATTCAAGTTTTGAATTTCTAAAATCGCATTTCGGATTGATACATCCCAAGACCGGGTTGTGCGTTTTTCTATTTTTTGCTTGATCAAGTGCAACAGAAGGATGATGCCATAACTACGAATTTTATTGAGTATATCCTTTTTGCTCATCTCTTCCATTTCATCAATCATCAATAGCGCACTGGATATGTTCCCTTTTTTGAGTAATTCGCGCAATTCTATCAGTTCTTCCATTAGGATTAACCTGCAACGCCAAAAGCTAGATATTACAGACAATATAAAAATGCCCGACTAGTCTCGAAATTTGCCGATTGTTGACAACTAGTCGGGTATATATATTATCTATAGCAAATTAGAGCAAATTAGTTTTGCTTAACTAGAAAAAAATTTGCTAGGGTTAAAGGCTTACTTAATTAAAAATCTTGTTTTTTACTCCAACTTCCTCCCCGACTATCTTCCCGTCGGTTATCCTCCCTGGGTTTGGCTTTATTGACTCTCAGTTGACGACCCATCCATTCTGCACCATCTAACTCGGTGATAGCAGCGTCTTCTTGAGCATCTTCCTTCATTTCCACAAATGCAAAGCCACGCATCCGTCCTGTTTCGCGGTCAGTGGGTAAAACTACTCTTTTGACTTCGCCATAGTCTGTAAATACAGACCTTAAGTCTTCTTCAGTAGCGCTGTAAGAGAGGTTTCCAACGTAAATAGTCATGTGGGTCACGTAATTTTCAACAAAAAGCGTTTAGTTCAGCTAGGCAAACAGATATAAACAAACTGCACATATTGCATAGTTGGCTCTGACTCACCGATGGCGAATGTTGTAGGAAAGCGATGATCATGCTGGCTTTTGCTGCAACTAAATATGCCAATGGGCTGAACTTAGGCATACGCTCACATCATAACTGATTGTGACATTTTTGAAAGTATGTGATTTGACAATATTTAATAATCTAAAATTAGACGTTATTATATGTTTTCTGTTATACATTTCTTGTTTTAATATCATAAGTTCCAATTTCTTGGATAAGTATTTTGATTAATTAAGATCAGGTAAGAAATGTAGGGTGTGTTGTCGCGCAGCGCAACGCACCTTCAACACTTGGGCTGCGCGCAGTGTTTTAACAGTTCTAGGTGGGTTACGCTGTCGCTGTAGCGCAACCATCCCCCTTGGGTTATACCCACCCTACAGTTTTTCTTGATTAATCTGGATTAGTCGATTTTGAAATGTGCTGAGATTTCAATCAATGGAAATCTGCTGAGGACCCGTAGCTTTGCCATTGTGGCTATTGCTTGGGGTGGTATAACCAGTTGAGTTTATTTGTTTATCCAACCAGCTTTTTACGGGGTCATCCTTGAGGTTGAGTCGCAGCACACCAGAGAAAAATCCGCCCATAAAGGAAACTGGGTGTTTGGTCAATTCTTTAAATATTGGCGACAATTCATCAATGAACATATTTCAGCGTCTCCTGTTGTTTGAATTGATCCTAACCTGGAAAGTTGGAGACGCGATGAATCGCGTCTCTACAAGTCCGTTTATGTCTGTTTAGGACATTGGCCCCTGGTCGGGAAACATACACTTGTCTGAGTCACAGCCACTAGGGCCAGCTTCTGTTAACTCTCCGGAATCATAGCGGCTGAGAACTGCACAGAAATCATCTGTGTTGCGTCGCCCTTTCACTTCTTGACTTAAACGCTCATAGGTGAGTTTGTCTATGGGTTCAAATGGTAGCCGGGGGAATGATTGTAAGTCGTCAAACCGAGCTAAAAGTGCGGCTGAAATATAGCCCTGATCATTTTGGATGGTTTCGTAAATCTTCTGTCCCAGTCCTTCAACTTCTTCAGAGCGCAATTCTAAGGTTGCTGATGTGTTGTGAGTCACATACCAGCGCTGAACTTGCAGCACAAAATCAAATTGCGCTAGTACAGAGAACTGAGAGACATCAACTTGATCTGCTCCTGGGACATCAGCCCAAGATACAGCTACGGGTATTTCTACTAACCATTCACTAACACGAGGGTCAAAGGGATCATTTAACAAATTACCCTGTTCATCTTTGTCAGATTGGGAGGGGATTACACTGTAACCATAGTCAATGCAGGCGAGGGCTACGGGGTCATTTTTCCCAAATGTGATTCGGCGAATAAATCTTTGGGCTTTGGGGGGATGCCAGCCGGAACTAGCCCCGGTGAGCAATGATTTAGTGCCACTGGGTTGGACTGTAGTACAGCGATTGGGTCGTTTTATTTGATGGCGATCGCAATATTCCCACACAACTCGATGCACCGTATCTTTCCAGAAGGTTAAATATTTCTGTTCCTCCTGCTTAAAGGCTAATCCTTGGGGGGTTTCCGGTCTTCCTGACTCCCACCAGCGCAGCCAGTCAACACCAAAAGCATGAACAAAGAAATCAAACAAACCTGTGAAAGAAACCCCCACAATGGGATCTAATTCCCGGCTTTCTTGATAGCGGGGTTCTAAAAATTGATGATTTAAAAGTGCTGCTACAGATAACGCCCCAGCCGTGAAAGCTTCCTCTTGTTCTTTATAGTTCTGTGGATCAATTTGATTTAAGTGTATCTCCGCCAAATTACAGTGAAAATTGCTACCAATAATCTCTCCGCAGTTGTGAGTAATGCAACCGTTAGCAATAAAGGAATGAGTCAGGGGAACATGAAGATCATAAACAGGTTCTTCTCCAAATTCTTCTATGCTTTGAACTTTGGAACTGAACCTACGGCTAATAATAGCTTCACTATATTTCCTTGATGATGGCTTGGTAGCCAGTGTTGTTAAACGTCCTTGCTTATCAGGTGTGAGAGGAAAACCTATAAGTTCCCAGAATTTTCTGGCTTCATTTCCTGAATAAATTATTAGTCTCCAGCTACCCCGATTTTGACTGACTTTTTTAGTTCCATCTTTTAATGTGTATGGAACTCCCATACTTCCTGGCTTTTGTTTGATTAAGAGACTACTTTTGATGCCTAAGTTAAGTAGAATGATCTGAATTTGACTTAGTAATTGCCGTGAACGATTACGCAGTTCAATATTTCTACCTTTGACATTCACGCAACCGTCTGCGGAAAACAATCCCTGTAGGAAACTAATGATTACCTCTCTTGATTGAGAGAAAAATTTATCCGGTAAACAGTCTTTTGACTGTACACCTAGTTTCTTGAGAAATGAATCCATTAAAAATGAGCCACTATGAAATGTATAAACACCTTTCACTAGACTTGGCTTGTGACTATAACCTGTCAAAGATTCCACGGCGGAGTTCAAAAGAGGAAAAGCAGTTTCGTACTCATTTGTATTGATGTAGAATACAGCGTCTAATCCTTTAGAACCCTTGTAAATTGAGCCATCACCGTATAACCAACCAAGCATTTGTGCTTGTTCAACTGTGATAGTACCCTCACCAAAGTATCCTGCTCCTTTTTGGATATAGATATAATGCTCAGATGTTAAGTCTTTAGTTGTTACCCATCCGTGATTGGTAAGGTGTTGATGGTCAGCCGTGCATCTCATTTGCTGGCCATTTGCTAAAGTAATTACATAAGTTGTTTGTACTCCTGTAGGAAAAGCGATCGCATCAGTTAATTTGACACCATCTAATCCTACAGAACGCAAGTCAACTAAAGCTTGAAATGGTTTACCAACTAAATCTTTAATGGGTACTAATCCTTGATTAGTAGATACTAAGGTATCACCTGCATGACAGGGGTTTAAACCGTATCTACCCAAACGATGTTTTAATTCTGGATCATCAATATTTGGGTAATGTTCTTGTATCCATTCTTTGGCTTTTCCTTGGTGATATGCTTGCAGAAACTCTGTTTTCAGTTCAGGTGTATTTAGCAAATCACAGTTGGATCGAGCAACTGCTTCACCTGCCCATTGAATTGCACCTTCGCCACTGTAGTATTGTTTACGAACAGCATCTACACATTCTTCTAATGTGGGCTTATGGTGAAATACACGGCTATGGTTGGCCATCCGTAAAGCGTCACGCTCAGGATCAATACGCCAGTTGCCATTTTCATCCTGTTGCCAGAGGTTATCTTTGGCAGTACCTCCTTGTTCATCATTAGAAACGAACTGACGTATCCCCGCGCTTCTTCTAATATTGCCTGCAACAATTGTCACAGCAGCTTGATCAATTAACAAACAGCATTCCACTGAATTTAATTGTCGTCCTCTGGCTTTATTGAGGATGGATACACAACGCTGATAGAGTCCTGGCAACTTGACAGGATTAGCCACCCCTCCAAAGCCCTTGAGAGTTTCTCCCGACTGACGAACATCACTCAGATCAACGACTACTTCCACTTCTGCTGTAAATCGTTCATTTGTGGAAAGTTCCAACAAACTTTTATAGGATTCTACCCAACCTTCACGGCTATCTCCCACACGGATAGTAACGCTGTTACCTTCTATCTGGGTTTGAGTATATTCACGACGTAATTCTGGAGATGTGCTACCAATATCTCCGTTTACCGTCACATTTAAGTAATTGCGGATGGGAGGTAATTGATTAATATATTGCGGTTCTATAACGGCTCCAGTCCCACAGCCCATCATGGCTAAATCCATCATCAACCCGAAAGCGCTCCAGTCTTGCAGGTTGGTGGAGGTGCAGTTATAAGCCCCAGAAAAGTTTTTGGGTTTGCTAACCCATTCTGTACCACCTACCCACAACCAGCGGCCACTGGGTAGGGCTTTGAGGTTACGTTGCATATTTTCTAGGATGGCAATTTCGGCTGGGGTGAGCTTCCCTAGTTCAATGATGCCTTGGATCGTGCGATCGCATACCTCCTCCCATGTTTCCCTCAGCCCTGCCTTTGTGCGGCGGCTGTAGGTTCTAAAAAAGACAGGATTCGCAGCTGGGGCGGTTTCTGGAAATTCTGCACTCTGACGTTTTCTTTCTAACTCTCGAACCATAATCAAGTCTTGTTGCTTGCGAACAGATTATGACTATACGCTAACTAGATTGAGGATTAAAGATTGCCAAAATTTCCATTTTGCGCTACTCCTGCTGATGTACTAATTACAACTTAAATCTTTCATGTATAATGTCCTTTCACTTTGGTGGCAGGTTCTATACTGAGTTATAATCAGAACGTATCAAACTATGTTTGCTCATGGGGATTTCCTATAGTAAACATTGCGAAATCCTTTGATTTTGCCCATCTAGGCATGATAAAACTTTTATGATTATAGTCATATATACTATTGTGTGCTAATAATTTCACCTAAGTACACAAACTAAAATTGAGAATTAGCTTGATTACATAATGAATGTGGGTTTGCTAAACCGAGAATAAATTATTGAAGAGGGGTGCATGAATTTTAGTTTTATTTTCGCCAATTATCCTCATAGTATGTGGCTATATGACCAAACAACTGGGCAATTTTTAGATGTAAATGATGCTGCTGTGGCTCAATATGGCTACTCACGCGCAGAGTTTTTGCAAATGCAAATAACTGATATTCATGCTCCAGATGATGCGATTATATTACAGAAACTTTTAACCCAAAAACATCCTGAATTAAACTTGTCTGGCGAATGGAAACATCGTCAGAAGAATGGAGCTATTGTTTATGTTGAAGCTGTTATACACGTAATAAAGTATGGTGAATATAATGCTCATTTAGTAGATATCAGAAATATAACAGAACGTAAACAAATAGAGACAACTCTTCAGGAAAGTGAAGCTAGATTTCGCGCAATTTATCAAACCATTCCTGTGCCATTAATTATTTCCCGCTTATCTGACGGGTTAATTTTATATGCTAATTCAGAATTGCTGCAAATATTTCGTTGTTCGTCAGAGGATTTGGTCAATCGCCCAATTTCAGATTTATATTACAATCCATCTGAGACAACAGCAATTTTAGCGGTGTTTCATGAACGTGAATCAGTTCAAAATTATGAACTGCTACTCAAGAGAACCGACGGAAGTTGTTTCTGGGCGATCGCTTCACTTCAGTATTTGATTTTTAGTGGTGAATCGGCAAGATTAGTTGTATTCTCGGACATTACAGAGCGCAAGCAGACTGAACTAGCTCTCAAAGCTCAGGCTGAACGAGAACAATTAATGCGGACTGTGGCTCAACGAATTCGGCAATCTTTAAATCTGCAAGATATTCTCAATACTACAGTTGAAGAAGTGCGGGATTTACTCAGGGTTGATCGAGTTGTGGTTTATCAGTTCGCCCCAGATATGAGCGGTACAATTGTTGCCGAATCTGTGGGAGCAGGATGGAAAGTGGCTTTAGGAGCAAAAATTCAAGATACCTGTTTTCAGACGGGTGGAGGTGTAGAATATCGCCAAGGACGCAAGCGGGCGATCGCGAATATTTACGAAGCTGGATTGAGTAATTGTCATCTTCACTTGTTAGAAAAGTTTGAGGTCAAAGCTAATTTAGTTGTGCCGATTCTGCTCAAAATAGAGGAAGAAAATACTGGCTCTTGTCTGTGGGGTTTATTGGTGGCGCACCAATGCTCTGGTAGTCGCGATTGGGAAGATCATCAATTGGATTTGCTCGATCAGCTCACAGTGCAAATTGCGATCGCTATTCAACAATCGAGCATATTCCAACAAGCTCAAAATGAATTAGCTGAACGGCAAAAAGCTGAAATGAACTTAAGAACTGCATTAGTCGAAAAAGAAGTTTTATTAAAAGAAATTCATCATCGAGTTAAAAATAACTTACAAATTGTATCGAGTTTATTACAACTCCAGTCTCAAACACTCAAAGATCCTGAAATTATCAGAGTTTTCCAAGATAGCCAAAACCGCATTGACTCCATCTCTCTGGTTCACAAAAACTTATATATTTCGCCCAATATCGGCAAACTGGATGTCGTTGAATATGTGGAGAATCTAGTCACCAGCATCCTCATTTCTTATCAGTTAGAACCAGGGAGAATTTCCCTAGAAACTAATATAGAAGCAATTAACTTGAATGTTGATCAAGCTATAGCCTGTGGGCTGGTGATCAATGAATTATTATCAAATTCTCTTAAACACGCTTTTCCTGGACAGAAAACAGGTAGAATTACTATTGACTTACGTGATATCGGTAACCACATTGAGATGATTATTCAAGATAATGGCGTGGGTTTACCAGATCACCTAGATTGGAGTAATACTGATTCTTTAGGTCTTTCCTTAGTTTATGACTTGGTGACAGAACAACTAGAAGGCAGCATTACTGTAGAACGTAATCATGGCACAGCATTCAAAATATACTTTCCCAATTTAACTTTGCAGCAATAAATTCCAATGGATCAAGTGAGAATTTTAGTCGTTGAAGATGAAGTCATTGTAGCCAGAACCATTGCTAATCAACTCAATCAGTTAGGGTATATGGTTACAGGTAAAGCTTCTTCTGGAGAAGTGGCGATCGCCAAAGCCTTAGAATCTAAGCCACAACTGGTTTTAATGGATATTATCCTCAAAGGTGATATGGATGGAATTACCGCTGCTGCGACTATTCGTGAGCAGTTAGATATTCCGATCATCTTCCTCACTGCTTATGGTGACGACAAAACTTTACAACGTGCAAAACTCACTCAACCCTTTGGATATGTAGTTAAACCATTTACATCTAAAGATTTAAGAATAGCTGTGGAAATCGGTTTATTAAAACACCAACTAGAACAGGATTTGCGGGAAAATCGAGACCGATTAGCTACACTTTTAAACTCGATGAGCGATGCGGTAATTGCTACCAACGAGCAAGCAAAAGTCACATTCATGAATCCGGCGGCTGAGTTGGTCACTGGCTGGAAACAAGCAGACGCTCAGGGAAAAGATATATCCAAAATTTTTAATATAGTCGATGAAATTACGGAAGCCGCACTAGAAAACCCAGTCATAAAAGTGCTACGAGACCACAAAGTTGTTTATTTAGAAGAATTCACATCTCTAATTACCAAAGATGGCAAAAAAGTTCCCATTGGGGATAGTGCTTCGCCTATTTTGCGACGACCTAACCAAATAGATGGTGTAGTGATTGTTTTCTGGGATATCAGCGAACGTCGTCAAACAGAAGTTTTAGAGAGAGCATTAAATCAGGAACGGGAACTCAACCATCTTAAATCCCTATTTATTTCTACAGTTTCTCATGATTTTCGTAATCCCCTGACTGTAATCCAAACGGCCGTTGAACTGATAGAAATCCAAGGAGATCATTTAACCGCAGCAAAAAAAAGCACCTACATAAAGCGCATTAAAGCCGCTGTGGAATCCATGAAACAATTAATGGAAGATGTGCTGTTCATGGGTAAGTCAGATGTGGGAAAACTTGAGTTTCATCCTGATCTAGTCAACTTAGAGCAAGTATGTAGAGAATTTATTGAAGAATTTTCTCTCATTACTAATGGTGGACATAAAATTATGTTTACTTGCCATAGTGAATACACTGATGCTTTAATAGATGAAAAACTCTTACATGACATATTCATTAATTTACTTTCTAATGCAGTTAAGTATTCTCCGCAAGATGAAAATATTCAAGTTGATTTAACTTGTGATTCCAGAGAAAGAGTAGCCATATTGCAGGTTAAAGATCAAGGAATTGGCATTCCTGAAATTGATCAGAAGCGACTGTTTGAATCATTCTATCGCGCCTCCAATGTCCAATCAATTCAGGGTACAGGACTGGGGTTAGTAATCGTCAAAAGATGTGTTGAAGCTCACCAGGGTAAAATCAGTGTTACTAGTCAAGTTGGTGTTGGTACTACCTTCACAATAACTTTACCACTGAATATCGCTTCTGAACAAGAAAGTGCTGAGTAGTTAATTTTTGGGTACTTATTCCCCAATTAATTCTCTTGTCGTAAACCATCTACAACAGGCCTAATTTGTCCACCAGAAAATGGATTTGTACCACCAGTCCAGTTAAAATCGCTAATTCGGATACTGAAACCGCCTAATTCCAGTACCGGGTTATAACGCAAAGTGATTCCATAGGTACGGCGGCTATATTCTAAAATATAGTCAGTGCTAGTTTCTCTACCAGTTTCTAAGTTAACTGCTGTTTGAAAGCCTAAACGAAATGGCCCATAAATTTGCTGTGAAATTCCAGCATTTAGCACCTTGTTATCAACTGAGCGGTCAAACAAAAAGGGTGATAATCCGTGAGTTAAGCCCTGAGAATAAGTGACATTAAAAGCGGTGTAGTCTAAATAGGGGCGAGAAAAGTTGCCAAACTGCCCTATTAAGCCGACTGTACCTGTGAGGTTATTTTGATTTTCGTTATTAGTGTAATAACTACTAGTCCCTGTGATACTAGCAATTGTCTGGACGTAAGGAACAACAGGATTTGGTGTGTATTTTAAGCCCTCGGTGGCGGTAGCGGGTAATGGATTACCTTGCCATAAGTAAAAGCCCTTGCTGAGGCTAGCACTGCCTTGTAAGCGACCAAGGGAAATTCGCTCATTTGTCCGGTCTGCTTCTAGTAAGTCTAGGCGGTCGGTGTTGGCATTAATATATTGTACGCCTGCCTGATAATTGAGATTAATGCCGCTATTACCTAAAGGAATTACAGGAGAGCTAATTAAACCACCAATACTACTCTGAACAGTTTGAAAGCCGAGAGTACCGTTATACAGGCGATCGCGATAGCTATATTCTAGATTTAATATGTGGGGATTGCCATCGCCTAATTCCTGGGTCATTCGCAAATTCGCCCGCAAATTGTCTTCTACTTTGTTTAAATCAAAACTGGTTAATTCACCTGAACCTTTAACTATTGCCCGTGGGCTTAAAACGGCATCTAAACTCGTCACCACACCAAATAACGAAGCTAAATCATCTGTGCCATCTTGTGAAGCTTTTTGCACAAATAATTGGGGTTTAATTCTCAAAGTCGTCTGTTGGGTATCAATTGGGGTGAAGCCCCTTTCTACAAACAAACCACCACGTTTTCCCCCATCAAAGCCGGGGGAGACAATAAACGGTGAGGCATCTCGTTCAAAACTGTCAATGGTCTGTCTATCTAAAGGAAGGGGTATGGAAACGTTTTGGTCAAAGACTAAACGTTGTCCCTGTGTAGTGATGGTTTCGACAAAAGGCGACTCCTGCGTCGAAGTAACTTGAGATGCCCGCAACTCTAATTCTGGGGGTGAAAACGGGTCGTTAGTAATCCGCACATCTGTCCCTTGCCACCCCCGCGGATAAAACTCAATCAGTTTAGCTTCAAACCGCAGTCGCCTAACTGTACCCCCGGCTTCTGGCGGGGGAATGTTGCTAGCTTCTCTACCACCTAATGTAAAGTCAATGCCACCTGGGCTGCTGATCTCAGAAAGGGGCTGATTTCTTCTGACGCGATCGCTCAGGGGACGCTGAAATTCACTTGGTTTGAGTCCCGTGGGTGAAAAAGCCAAATCGCTTTGGGCTGAGGGTAAGAAAATCTCCCCACTGCCGTTTTCTATTTCTCCGTTGTCTTGGATGAAATTATAGCTAAAGCGTTCTCCCCGCAATATCTGATCCCCTCGTGTCAAGGCCACATTACCTGACCCCACAGCAATCAAGTTATCTAAATTTACTTGCAGGCGATCGGCATCCACCACAGCCCCATCAAATCGCACCACTACACTACCTTCGGCCGTGATAATTCGCCTTTTCTGATCATACTCCTGCATATCTGAGATAACTTCTACAGTCCTTTGTCTTGCTGGCGGCGTAGGTGTAGTCTCTTGAGTTGGTTCGGTAGGTGACTTGAATTCTATAATTGATGGAGTAGAGCTTTGGTTGCTAGGGTTACGAGACTTGAACTCTAGAGTGTTTTCTACTGGTTGATAACTCTGTATATCATCAGGTTCATCAACGTAAATATTTATACTGTCAGGAAGTTGTTGTACAGAAACATGACTTTCCTGCTGTTGTGAAGTAGCTTTTTCCGTAACAATTTGTAGCTGAGGTGTAGTGCTGGGCGCATCAAACTGTGGTTTGGAATAACCCGCTGCTTGGGGTTGACCCAAATTTTCAGCACTTTTAGAAGCCGTGAAGGGAGAAAATTCTGGAGGGAAGGTTTCTGGTGTATTAGGTGTGGCTAGACTTTTAACCGATAAGTTATCCCTCGTGACGTTGATAGGAATTGACAAATGCAAATCAGCTTCAGGAACTCCCACATTTGAGATTTGTGGAATTTCCTGTAGTTGTGGGGATTTTTCTTTGTCTTCTTCAGGATCAGTCTGATTAATTACAACTGAGGGAAAGTGAGTATCACTAGCATAGAGAATAGAATTTGCTGATGATACTGGTTCGACAATGGGAAGTGTTGTATGTGGCGGAACTGAATGAAGCATATCTAGGCAAATCAAGCTAACAAATAGCCAATTGATTGCCGGAAGGATGAATTACACCTTTTTCCTTCCGACTTTTGCTTTTGCCTAAATATAGCAAACTGCCAAGAAAAGGAGGTTTGGTGTTTTCCGTCTTCCGGCAGTTGTGGATAATTGGTGGGAATCTTACTCTGAATCCCGGCCTCCGGGGTTACGAGATGGATCGTTCGACAAAAATCCGAAGACGAAAATAGCCACGAAGAAGCCAACAACAATATAAACAGCGATTTTTAAACTCACCATACAAATATCTCCAAAGGGTGTGAGAAAAAAGTTTCTCTCTCAGTATCTGCTATACAGAAAAGATAACTACCTTATATTACCGAAATCTCGTCCCTTTTTGAGATGACTCTGGTGAATGCCCCTAAGCTGTTTTTCGCTCGTTACTCTGGAGACGTTGACTTAAGGCGAAAGTTTCCAGTGTCAGACATCGTTATTTTTGCTTTCTCCAGTCTGGCATCTCTCATCGGAAAACTGCAACCCAGACCATTCCTCATTATTGAAAGACTTACAGCACAACTTGGCGCAACCAATTAAGAATCACGAAAAGCCTGCTTGTTGCCAAACTGTGCTTTGAACGTAGCGGTACTATGATGTCACCAAATCCTTTTTACTGGCTCGGCTTTTAATGATTCGTATAGGCGCACCTACGGCCACAGAATAGGGGGGAATATCTTTATTCACAACTGATCCCGCGCCAATAACACTGCCTTTACCGATAGTAACGCCATCTAACACCGTGACTCCATGCCCTAACCAACAGTCATCTTCAATCACGATGCCCTTACGAGTTACGCCTTGGTCTTTTATGGGTTTTGTGAGGTCTGCAAATTTGTGGTTATTGGCATATATTCCCGAATGGGATGCTATCATGCAATGCTTGCCAATTTTGATATTTCCCGGCCCAGCAATACAGACATCAGGAGCAATAAAAGTTTTATCATCAATGGATATGCAAGTGTTATCCAAACACCCAATATCAACGTTGCGCTCAAGCGCCACTCCATTTCCCAAATAAATTTTATTATTTGGATGTCCTTGAGCATCCATGCGTACACCTTTAAAAATATATACCCCATTGCCCATCTCAATGGAAGAAGCTCCTAGAAATTCCACGCCATTTTGAATATAAACTGGTTTACCCATCTGAAAAAAAATGCTCCGATATAGCAGATTTCGCAGTTTTGGTCCAAGAGCAATTGTGGGAATATCTCCTAAAAAAGTAGTAATTAATAATTCTTGTAATCGCTGCATTTTTGAGGCATATCGCTGGTTTTTCATAATTAAATATCTCTGATTTTTGAGTTTTGTTGAAACTATTAAAGGCTGATAGCGAAATTATCTTGTGTTCTGGTAGTGGCACCTATACTGATATTTTTAAAGTCAGGAAATAGATTTCCAGCTATCGCAAATACTTTCCCAATGATGAGTTGGTATCCTACACAAGTAGAAAACTAATTTCTGAGATTGACTAATTTAGAAATGATCTGAATTTAATCTAGGCATACAGATTAATTGACATGGCTAACAATTAATCTATTTCACTACACATCAATTACAGTCACTCATTCAAACTTTGTGGTAGTTGTTTTTGGATCAGTTCCAGCAAAAATAATGCTATTTACTAGACTGATTCATACAGGCAATACTCAATGAGTTACAGTGCCAAAGATCAGAAGATTAAATTGGATAATTGGGTGTTACCAAATATGCCAATGTTACTTTTTTGGCGAATTTGAATAGATATACTACTGTTATGTAGTTTTTCGCCTTCAAGCAGCTTTTCGTCAACAACCAAATTCAACAAGCTTTTTTCAACACAATTACATTTTTACTGCTTGACTGGGTTATCTCAAACTTAGGAGATAATTTTTCCCACACATTCAAATATAATTAGCATCGAATTTTTATTGGAGTTGTTATACAAACTAATCAAACTTAGGGTGGAGTGTCACCAACTTCAGCCATCACATTAAAATTCAGCATCGGTGCAAACAAATAAGCGCTTCCACAATTGCGATGACGAGTTTCTGTCCAAAAAAAATCAGTGTATGCTGCGCTAATCATGTTGCACATCGATGAGTTACAGACGAACCAAATCACATTTCTAATTACACAAATATTTTTTGGTGATAGTTGTTTTTAACGATAACACATTTTTTTCAGGGGAACACTTTTAATAAATAAGTTTGTTCCAAGTTGGCTAATCTAGCTTAATTGCAAATTAAAATAACATTATAAATTGCGTAATACTCACAAGTTACTATTTTTTCTACTTAGACAAAAAAATACAATTTTTGAACTTAATATGTTGCATATGATCAAGTTTACGATATATATAGTAGAAGCTATTGTCGGACACCAATAAAATAATACTTTTAATAGGATGAAAAATAAATACAACTAAAGTTAGCTATTTTACACTAAACAATGAATTTGTTTTTGTGTGGTGCTTTTAATTAACTATGCGTTCAAGTAAAGATAGCACCTGCGGATAGCCACAAGCGCCAAAACTCGCTAAATTAATTTAACCAACTGCCTCAAGACTGGAAAAGTAACGTGAATGAACATAACCAATATTTGAGGTCATACTTTAGACATATTTGTTTGGATGCTATGCCAATTAAGATGAAATATTAAGGTTATTATTGGCCACAAGTGTTGCTCAGACTCCAGAGCAATTCGCTGTAATTTTGGCAATCTAATCCTAAAACAACTAAAAAATTGTTCTTAACTGCTTCTTAATGAGCTTAAATCGGTAAATTCTCAGTAAAAAATCCTCAATCCTTTTAAAAAAGGAAAAATAATTTGTGTTGGAGAATTTATCGGAAGTATATCTCTAAATAGTTCTGAATATAGATATTGTTGATACTTAACGTATTTAAATTTTTGACTCTAGCGATCGCCTATAAACAACTCACTTCTTTGCTGATGCTTTTGATTTGGCAGGCTAGAAGCTGATACATACTGTGATGATTTACCTATTCGAGTAAGTTTTGTAACAAAAATTACTCCAAGGCAAAGGTAATTTAAGAAAAAATTAAAAATTGCCTTAAGTCTTACCTGACCTAAAATGATTAATTTTTAATATACTAAGTACATACTTGAGGGGAATCCATAGACTTAAAAATTCCCTTAGTGTAAACTTTATCAGCGATGGAAAGAATAACTCTCAATGCTGAACAAAGTCATCCCCATTTTACAAACACAGTAAAAAGAATTGGCAACATTGGGTAGAGACAGTAATACATACGTAAACAATAGCCAAAATATAACTTGGAGTTTTACCAACCTATGCAGCCAATTCGCACATTTAACGTTTCCCCTTCCTTACCGTCGCGACTCGAACCTCTGCGACAATTAGCATATAACTTGCACTGGGATTGGAACGTTGAGAGTAAAGATTTATTTCGTCGTTTAGATACCGATTTGTGGGAATCTAGCCGCCACAACCCCGTATTGATGCTGGGTACAATTAGTCAAGCGCGGCTTTTGGAAGTTGTCGAAGATGAAGGCTTCCTAGCACAAATGGATCGGGCGGCGCGCCAGTTAGAAGACTATTTACAAGAGCGGACATGGTATCAGAAACAACGCAGCCAAAAGCCCAAAGAATGCTATGCCTATTTTTCGGCTGAGTTCGGACTGGTAGATTGTTTACCGGTCTATTCTGGTGGTTTGGGTGTTTTAGCTGGGGATCACCTGAAATCTGCTAGTGATTTAGGTTTACCTCTTGTTGGTGTCGGCTTATTGTATCAGCAAGGGTATTTTGCTCAATACCTAAATGCAGATGGTTGGCAGCAAGAACGCTACCCCATGAACGATTTCTATAATATGCCCTTGCATCTGGAACGTAATGCTGATGGTTCAGAACTGCGGATTGCTGTAGATTACCCAGGACGCAAGGTTTACGCCAGAGTTTGGCGCGTACAGGTGGGAATGGTGCCACTGTATATGCTGGATACGAACATTGAACCGAATAATCCTTACGACCACGACATCACAGATCAGCTGTATGGTGGCGACATCGATATGCGGATTCACCAGGAAATTATGCTGGGGATCGGTGGTGTCCAGATGTTGAAGGCTCTGGGTTATGATGTTACGGCTTATCACATGAATGAAGGCCATGCGGCATTCTCGGCTTTAGAACGTATCCGCATCCTCATTCAGGAAGCTGGATTGAGTTATGACCAAGCTAAACAGGTGGTAGCTTCCAGCAATATCTTTACTACTCATACACCAGTCCCAGCCGGAATAGACTTGTTCTCTCCCGACAAAATTACCTATTACCTGGGATACTATGCAGAAATCTTTGGCTTGCCTAAAGAGCAATTTTTAGGACTAGGGCGCGAAAATACAGGCGATTTATCTGCACCTTTTAGTATGGCTGTGTTGGCTTTGAAGATGGCGACATTTTCTAACGGTGTAGCACAGTTACATGGTGTGGTATCACGGCAAATGTTTCAGGGTTTGTGGAAAAAGGTACCTGTGGAAGAAGTACCAATTGCCGCAATTACTAACGGTGTCCATGCTCGGAGTTGTGTGGCTAAATCAACTCAAGAATTGTACGATCGCTATCTAGGGCCAAATTGGTCATCAGCAGCGCCAGATAGCTCATTGTGGGATCGGATTGATACAATCCCCGACGAGGAATTGTGGCGCAATCATGAACGCTGTCGCTTAGAAATGGTTGTATACGTCCGTGAACATTTGGTCAAGCATTTGCGCGATCGCGGCGCTTCTGCTTCGGAAATTGACCAAGCCCAAGAAGTTCTCGATCCCAACGTTTTAACCATTGGCTTTGCGCGACGTTTTGCTACCTACAAACGCGCCACTCTCTGGATGCGTGATTTGGATAGGATTAAGCGAATTTTGCTGAATAACAAACATCGCAAAGTGCAATTTGTGATTGCTGGTAAGGCTCACCCTAAAGATATCCCAGGGAAAGAACTGATCCGCGACATCAATCACTTTATCCATGAACAAAACTTGGAAAAACAAGTAGTGTTTGTGCCAAATTACGACATTCACATTGCTCGGTTAATGGTAGCTGGTTGTGATGTCTGGTTAAACACACCCCGCCGTCCACGGGAAGCTTCGGGTACTAGCGGGATGAAAGCCGCAATGAATGGATTGCCGAATTTAAGTGTTCTCGATGGCTGGTGGGATGAAGCTGATTATGTCCGCACGGGTTGGTCAATTGGACATGGTGAAAATTACGATGATCCTAATTACCAAGACGAGGTAGAAGCCAACGCCCTCTATGAATTGTTAGAGAAGGAAGTTGTGCCTCTGTTTTACGAGTATCAGGATGTTGATGGCTTACCCAGGGGTTGGATTGCCAAAATGAAGGATGCAATTCGCTTGAATTGTCCTTTCTTTAATACGGCGCGGATGGTGGGAGAATACGCTCAACGGGCTTATTTTCCAGCCAGCGATCGCTATCATGTTCTGACTGCTGATAATTACGCCCCAGCGAAGGAATTAGCTAGTTGGAAAGCCAAACTCAGCGAACACTGGTTTAACATCAAAATTAAAGATATTGATGTATCCGCAGATGCGGATATTGAGGTGAACCAAACTGTCGCTGTCAAAGCCAAGGTTGACTTAGCAACTTTGACTAACGATGATGTCCGGGTGGAGTTATACCAAGGTACTATTGATGCCAATGGTGACATTGCCAATGCTGTCCCTGTAGTCATGGATTACCAAGGACAAGATGCACAAAGGTTGAGTGTTTACACGGCGAATATCACTTATACAGCCTCTGGTTTGCAGGGCTTGTCTTTGCGTGTTTTACCGCAGCATCAACACTTGTCTAGTCCCTATGAACCAAGATTGATTGCTTGGGCTGAATAGGAAGCAGCAGGGGTTGCTAGTTGCAGGGTGCAAGGGGGAAAACTTCTTCACTCTATTTCCTCGCTCCCCCTTTTCTCCGGGATGACGATGTAACCGGTGGTGCGATCGCCTAACACTAAATTACGTTGTTTTCCCCAGTACCACCAGTGGGCTGCTACATAAGCACAAATGAGGCTATCTAGTTTGTCTTCGGCTGCTTTGAGGGCTGCGCCTGTGGTGGGGATTTCGGAAGTGAAGGAACCACAGAGGCGCAGAGTACACAGAGAAGGAGTGAGGGTGGGGAGAATATCGAGAATATAATTTTGCAATTTAATTAATTCTAAGCGACGCTCATTGATGCGTCCTTTTTTATATTTCAGAATGCGTTCTAATTTGAATAAGTTAACTATTGCTGGATGAGGAAAAACTTCTATTTGATATCTGCCAAGTTTTTGGGGATCAATTGTGGGTGCATGGGCAAATCCACGCGATTCTAGTTCTAAACCAAAGTTGACGGTGCGTTCTGCAAAAGGTAAATTTTGATTAGCTGGATAGCAGCCGGCGTGATATTTACCAAAGTATTTGTGAGTGAGTTTATCGGGGAGACGACTCCCTATAGCATTGGGGATCAAGGTGGGCGCGTCTACACCAATAATGGCTGGTTCGTTTGGTTCTACAGTTTGATCAATCCAGGTGAGGATGTCTGCAATAAATTCGAGGCGGTCTAAATCTAGGATTTGCAGTTGTCCTGCGATTAATTCTAAGCAACATAAGCCGCTTGGTTGGGATTTCCAACCTAAATCAATACCGATAAATTTCATTACTGTTATGAGTTAAAATAATGGGCAATATATCCTAATCTGCTTCACATAAGAATAATTAACCTTGAATTCTGAAGGGGGAGATCGTTGAAACACGAATCGCCTGACTTTTAGTCATGCAAGGTTCAATTGGTTTGTTTTTGCCTAATATACCCTTAACTGAACTGTATTGAAATATATCTCTTTTAAAATTTGAGAATATTATACTACATTAAAACACTTTTGATGCGCGTTATTAGCAAAAGAATACTTAGAGAATTTTGGGAAAAACACTCGCAAGCGGCATCAGGACTTATATTATGGTATCAGCGCTTATCTGATTCTGAAGTGCAAAGTTTTAATGATGTCAGAAAAATTTTTTCCTCAGCAGATTTAGTTGGCAACTTTACCGTCTTTAACATTAAAGGTAATAATTACCGACTCATAACTTATATCGATTACGAGTATCAACTTTTATTTGTACGTGCTGTACTCACCCACGCTGAATACGACAAGGAGAATTGGAAAAATGACGAGTGGTTTAAAAACTCCTAGTAGCTACTATATAGAGCTAATGACCATATTTCCTCCCCGTCCAATTACTAATAATGACGAGTTAATTGCTACCCAATCTCGAATTAATGGGATTTTGGATCAAGGAAATCTCACACAAGATGATCGAGATTATTTAAAAGTTCTTGCTACTTTGGTTTATGACTATGAAGAAAGTCATGAGTTAATCCCCACTCTTCAAGGTGTTGAATGTCTCCAAGCATTATTGGAAGAATCTAATCTACAACCCCAAGATTTAGCTGACATCTTAGAAAGTGAGTCAACAGTTTTAGATATTTTCAATGGTAAACGCCAATTAACGGTAATGGAAATTCAAAAGTTGGCAAATTTTTTCCAAATTTCACCTACTTATTTAGAAATTTCTCCGAGAAAGTGTCAAAATTGAATGAGTTTTGTAACCGCCACTTTACAGAGAGCGGATTTGAGATAAATTAAGTTGAAATTTATGGGCAAGCAGCGTATTCTTTCTGGAGTTCAACCAACGGGTAATTACCATCTGGGTAACTACTTAGGAGCCATTCGCAACTGGGTAGAAGGTCAGAGCGAATACGATAATTACCTCTTTGTGGCTGATTTGCACGCGATTACAGTCCCACATGACCCCAAACTGTTAGCGTCTAATACCTATACCCTGGTGGCGCTTTATCTCGCTTGTGGTCTGGATTTAAATCATTCCACTATTTTCGTGCAGTCTCATGTCTCTGCCCACAGTGAACTGACTTGGTTGTTTAATTGCATTACACCTTTAAACTGGTTGCAAGACATGATTCAGTTTAAGGAAAAGGCGATTAAGCAGGGTGAAAATGTCAATGTCGGCTTGTTGGACTATCCTGTGCTGATGGCTGCTGATATTTTGCTGTATCAAGCTGATAAAGTGCCAGTGGGTGAAGACCAAAAGCAACATTTGGAGTTGACAAGGGATATTGTCAACAGATTTAATCATCAATTTGGTCAGCCTGATCAGCCTGTAATCAAGTTACCAGAGCCTTTAATTCGCAAGGAAGGGGCTAGGGTGATGAGTTTGGCTGATGGTACGCGCAAAATGTCCAAGTCTGATCCTTCGGATTTAAGCCGGATTAGTTTACTAGATCCACCAGAGCAAATTCAATATAAAATTAAGCGTTGTAAAACTGATCAAGTTCGGGGTCTAACTTTTGATGATCCAGAGCGTCCAGAGTGTCATAACTTGTTAACTCTGTATATGCTGCTGTCTGGAAAGAAAAAGGAAGAGGTGGCGGCAGAATGTCAAAATATGGGCTGGGGACAATTTAAACCTTTGTTGACAGAAACAACAATTAGTGCTTTAGCACCCATACAAGAAAAATATCAGGCGGTGATGGCAGATAAAGCCTATCTAGACTCGGTTCTGCGCGATGGAAGGAAAAAAGCTGAGGCGATCGCGAATCAAACTCTGGCACAGGTAAAAACTGCTTTGGGTTATTCTCTACCTCTCTAAAGGTTTCACTTTTGGCCGTAATTCGTTATAGCCTTTAAGGAAACCGAAACATGAATGTTATGCAGGACACGCAAAATACCCCAGTTTTAAATTCCTTTCGTCGTGCCGCGCAAGCAGGCGAGTTTTTAGTTACCGCTGAGGTAGCACCCCCAAAAGGGGTAAATGTTAATCACATGGTTTCAATGGCGGCGACCCTTAAGGGGAGGGTTCATGCCGTCAATGTTACCGATGGTAGCCGCGCCGTATTGCGGATGTCTTCTTTAGTAGCGTCAGTAATTCTGTTACAAAAAGGCATTGAACCAATTTGTCAGGTTGCTTGTCGCGATCGCAATAGAATAGGTTTACAAGCTGATTTAATGGGCGCTCATGCTTTGGGTATCGGCAACATTTTAGCTTTGACTGGCGACCCTGTGAAAGTAGGCGATCACCCCAACGCTAAAGCCGTGTTTGATGTAGAATCTGTGCGCCTGCTGCAACTGATTCGGAAGTTAAACCAGGGTGTTGATTATAATGAAAAACCCTTGACCGATGGGGCGACTGATTTATTCGCTGGTGCGGCTGTAGATCCACAATGTACCAGTTGGTCAGGTTTGCAAAAGCGATTTGAACGCAAAATCGAAGCCGGAGCGCAATTTTTCCAAAGTCAAATGATTACAGATTTTGAGCGGCTAGAAAAGTTTATGGACACCGTAGCCGTTCATTACCAAAAACCAATTTTAGCCGGAATTTTCCTGTTGAAATCAGCAAAGAATGCTCAGTTTATCAATCGGTGTGTTCCGGGTGTAAATATTCCCCAGCAAACTATTGATCGGTTAGCAAAAGCAAAAGACCCGCTGGAGGAAGGCATGAAAATTGCGGCTGAACAAGTGCAGATTGCCCGACAATTATGTCAAGGTGTCCACATGATGGCTGTAAAGCGGGAAGACTTGATTGTGCCAATTTTAGATTTGGCAGGAGTGAGATCAGTTAATCAGATGGTAGCGAAGTAGTATAGCTATCGCATTTCCACAGATCCGGGGTGGTGTATAGCTTACCAAGCTAGGCATCGCCCCTCGTTTTTCATGAGCAAAAATTAAACTAAATTAAGCAACTGTAATCTTTGGAATCACCGTGGCACAGTGCCTAAAGCCCGGTGAGGATGTCAACAGCAACTCAAAGATGATTTATAACTTTTAGAAGGAGTCGCCCCAGAACTGGATTTGGACTTGGTACATCAAGGCAAAATGACTCCAGTATTTTTTGGTAGCGCAATGACGAACTTTGGGGTAGAGTTATTCCTTAAGTACTTTCTGAAGTATGCCCTCAAACCAGGCGCGCATAACAGCAGCGTGGGCTAAATCCCCCCACTTATCCCGACTTTTCTGGGTTTGTCTTCAAACTGCAAGCGAACATAGACCCAAAGCACCGCGACCACGTAGCATTTATCCGGGTTTGCACAAGAAAGTTTGAAAAAGATATGACAGTGAATCACGCACGCACTGGTAAAGTCGTCCGCCTGTCTCGCCCGCAAAAACTTTTTGCCCAGGAACGGGAATCGATTAATACAGCTTATCCTGGCGATGTGATCGGTTTGAACAATCCGGGTGTTTTTGCAATTGGTGACACTATTTACAAAGGACAAAAACTCGACTATCAAGGAATTCCCTATTTTTCGCCAGAACTGTTTGCATCCCTGAGAAACCCCAACCCCTCCAAGTTTAAACAATTTCAAAAAGGCATTTCGGAATTGCGTGAAGAGGGTGCAGTCCAAATTATGTATTCAGATGATGAAGCCAAACATGACCCGATTATGGCCGCGGTGGGTCAGCGGCAATTTCAAGTGGTGCAGTTTCGCTTGCAAAACGAGTATGGTGTAGAAACCATATTAAAGTTATTGCCTTACAGCGTCCCTCGATGGGTTGAGGGTGGTGGGGAAGCTTTGAATAAAGTGGGACGGATTTTCAACACCACTACAGTCAAAGATAATATGGGTCGGCCAGTTTTACTCTTTCGCAATGAATGGAACTGCCAACAGTTAGTTACAGGGAGATCATCCAGAGTTGAAATTAAGCGCGTTGGCGAAGCCCGCCGTAGGCATCGCCCCGGTATATTCAGGTCAACAACCAGTGGAGGAATAATTCACTTGATGGGACTAACTGGGTGCAATTGATGTCCACGGCATTAAAGATTCGCGCTTGTATACCACCGTGGATCAGTTAGTAGACATTGGAGTGCCAAAATTTCTATGCCTTTTCTACGAGACGCTATGCAAACAAATGCCGAACTGTCTTTGGAGGCCGGTTTAGTAGCCCTCAAACAAGAAAATTATCAAATTGCGATCGCTAAACTTACACCTGTTGCTACCAGTAGTCAAGAAAATACTACTGCTAATTTACAGGCACGGGTTGGTTTAGTGATGGCTTACGCACGCACAGGGCAAATCAGCAAGGCCACAGCCCTGTGTCATACTCTGACTGATAGCCAGAATACACAAGTTAAAGAATGGGCTAAACTTGCGCTCACACACTTGACAAAACGCAAAAAAAGTAGTAAAGCTAATACCCAAGCTACTGGATTTGTGGCTTTTGAGAATTCTGAAAATTCTGCTGCATCAAAACTTGGGGGGCGCGTAGTTGAAGCCCACAAACCAAATGATACAGTAGCAGAAACTACAAGCGATGGCAATTCATCTGCTGTAAAATCAGGTAGGTTGCGAAATACAGCGATACCATCAGCTGAGTACCAAAGCACAATCCCCGAAGAAGTACCTGCCAGCACCACAGGTAGTCTTTTAAGCTCTACCAGATACAGCTATACACAAACTCATTCAACTGAGCGTAGTCGCAGCCCAGCATCAAATATTTATTGGCGACAAGCAAAACGTGCCAAAGTATGGCAGCCATTGCGTAAGCCTAAGTTAATTCCTTTGAAGTTGCTAGCAGTAGGCACATTAGTGGCTTTGTTTTGGGTACTGCGAGAAATACTCAGTTTGACAACGGGATTGATTAACTCTGCATTGGTCAAAATACCATATTTGGAGCCAATACAGTTCCTCTACCGCAATCCTACCTCCTTTTTATTGATATTTTTGTTGGTGATTATCGGACTATCACCCTGGTTGCTAGATTGGCTATTAGCTGACTTTTATGGACAGAGAGAATTGTCCAAAGAGGTATTAAATAGCAGTAGTCGCGAAACAATTAGGGTACTACAACGTTACTGCCAACAGCGTCGCTGGCAGTCACCCAAACTGCGAATTCTGCCCATAGCTGCACCAATGGCGCTGACATATGGAAATCTGTCCCGCAACGCCCGGATTGTGGTGAGTCAGGGACTATTAGAGCAACTGGCAGATGATGAAATTGCTACTATCTATGCAACACAGTTAGGGCATATTGCCCACTGGGACTTTGTGGTCATGTCTCTGGTGTTGTTGCTGTCACTACCAATTCATCAGCTATATCAGCAAATTTCAACATGGGGAAACAGGAAATCAGAGGGGATGTGGTATAAGCCAATAAGCATTTTGGCTAGTGTTATTTATGGATTTTGGTTTTTGTTGACTAGTATTAGTTTCTGCTTGTCGCAACTGCGGCTTTACTATAGCGATACCTTCGGTGCCGAAATTACAGGTAATCCCAATGCTCTGACTAGGGCTATACTCAAAATTGCCATCGGAATTTCTGTTGATATCCAAAAATCAGAACAAACTAGTTGGCATTTGGAAAGTTTAAATTTCTTAATCCCAGTAGGTTATCAACAAAGTCTTTCTTTGGGTAGTATTGCAGGTCAACTGCCATTTGAATCTATATTGATTTGGGATACTCTTCATCCGTATCGCCGCTGGTTTGCAATTAATAATAGTCATCCGTTAATAGGCGATCGCATCCAACGTCTAAGTCAAATTGCGCGCCATTGGCATATAGATCCTGAACTACATCTAACTAGCCTGGGACTGAGTGGATCTGAAGCCCAACAAACTCTTCGCGTAAAGCGTCAGTCTTTCTTATTACAAATCGCGCCCTTCTTAGGCATTGTCTTCGGTTTTGTGTTGGCGGGTCTGATTTGGCTGACTTGGCAAACTGCTTTCACTCTCAAGTTGATCAATTTAAAGTGGATATACGAAGATTGGACATTTGTCACAGGTTGCCTACTGATTGGCTTTAGCATCGGCATGATATTCCGAATGAATGCGTTTTTTCCAGATATTAAAACTGCTAGTGTGCAGAATGATCAAAGCCTGCCCAATCTCTTAGCTCATCCATCTGCTATTCCTATTGATAGTATCAGTGTGCGACTTGTGGGTAAGTTATTGGGTCGCCGAGGTACTGGTAATTGCTTAGGACAAGATTTAATCTTACAGTCCAGCACAGGTCTAGTGAAATTACACCACATTTCTTTAGGACAGTCAGTTAATCCTCAAGATTTAATTGGTCGGCAAATTATAGTAACAGGCTGGTTCCGTCGGGGAGCAACACCCTGGATTGATATTCACACAGTGCAAACTCAAAGCGGTAAAACCATTTATAGCCCTCATCCCATTTGGTCTACTGTTGTGGCCGTTGCCGCACAGGCTTGGGGTACATACATCTTTCTCACAGGCTAGTACCGCAGGGCGGAAGTTAGATTTTAGATTGATTCCACAGAAAAATCTGGGGGCTTGTAGTATTCACAGAACTATGGGTCAAAAGTGATTCTCTTCTCTCTTGCCCCCTGTTATCTTTGGTAAATAAAAGTTGCAATTTATATGAATGAGCGTTACATTTATTTATATAATTCTCTGCAACCCAATTAACCCAGCAATACAGCTCAGTTATCTAAAATTGACTAATTCGTGCAAATCTATCCTTTTTATCGTCTATATACAGCAGCAAATTCACCGGATAATGGTGGGTATTTGTTTCTGATCACCTTTCTTGCCAAAAAAAATGTATTTTATGCTACGATATATTAATGCTATCGTTGGAAATGTATGCTCTGAACTAGCTACGTAAATAATACCGTGGTAATGTAAGGAATGGTATTTAATTCCGCGGGCAAGGTTATCAAAGAAGATATTTACTTTAGCAAGCCAAGGCTTATAAAATTACGATTCTTAGAATTAAGGATGGTATTAGCGAAGCGTTGTATGCGCTTGTGTATTAAACAAGCTTTATCCCAACGAAAAACTGTATTGTATAGGTTGACAGTTTGGAGTAAAAAATTTGGT
>REBL01000089.1 GCA_007692755.1 Nodularia sp. (in: cyanobacteria)
AGTAGACGGCTACAATATAATTGGCGCTTGGCCTTGCCTGAAAAAAACCCGTGATTATGCAGGATTAGAGGCAGCACGCTGGGAATTGGTAGAAGCAATGACTAGCTATAGCTCTTTTCAAGGTTATGAGACTGAAATAGTTTTTGATGCCCAATATCATCAAGCCTCTAGCAATAAAGAAGTGATTACAGAACTCTTATCAGTTCATTACACTGATTTTGGGCAAACGGCAGACACCTATATTGAGAAATCCTGTGCATCTCTGCGCTATCAAATCGCGCACTCTCTGATTCATCGCGTGATCGTTGCCACGTCAGACCGCGCCCAGCAGTTGATGGTACAGGGGTATGGTGCTGAATGGTTGTCGGCACAGCAACTTTGTGGTGAGGTAGAAAGTACAGTTTGTCGGATGCGACAAAAATATCAAAAGCGTAAACAATCCAAAAGTAGGTTCTTAGCCAACTCTATTGATGCTAAAGCCCGACAGCGACTGACTGAATTACGCATGGGATTACAATAGCTCCTAAACTTCAAAAGCCTGAAACCAGCCACCAGAAGGCGTTTTGGCTATAATTGTATGGAAATTAAATCTCTGCTAAAAAAAAGTTTAAAAAAAGACTTGCCAAATTCTATATCTTAAGTTTAAGATATTAACTGATGAGCAAACGTTCCTCAGTAGCTCAGTGGTAGAGCGATCGACTGTTAATCGATTGGTCGCTGGTTCGAATCCAGCCTGGGGAGTTTAACTAAATAATGTCAAGCTGAGTCTGAAGCATGGAAGATAAAATTTCCAACTTCAGACTTTTGGCTTTTATGGTATTTTGATGAGCGATCGCCTCTTGGTCAACTTGTACTTAGCTTGGGGAAAGGCTAGATCCAAAGGTTTGCCCCAAGTTAAGCAAGGCGTTTGAAAAACGAAACCCAATATTTGGGAGATTTTGTTGGGTTTCACTTGGTTCTACCCAATCTAGATTTTCGCTTCTCAAGTATGAAAGATTACAGATAAGAGTGGTAGAAATGCTAAAAGAAAACTATGCCAAGATAGCGAGTTAATTTCTGGTGTGGGTTCTGGTGGTGCTAATAAAGCTTCTATTCTTTGTTCTAAGCGGTCGTTTCCACTAGCCCCTAAAGCCGCACAACAAATTTCTGATGATACAGTGCTACTACTGTTACTCACTACCATCAGCAATGACTCTGCTAATAGCAAAGGATCTATCTGTGAAGCTGCGTAGCTGTCCGCCCGTAATTCGCGCAAAGCTAAGAGTTCCTCCCACAAAAAATCTGTATTGGGTAGCCAACTGGTACAAGCCCGTACCCAACCCAGCCAGAAAAACCAAAATGTATCTCGGTAATGGTAATGACCTTGTTCATGCGCTAAAACACTATCTACATGGGCAGGAGACAGGGTTTGCAGCAATCCTTGACTAAGTACTAATTCTGGATGCCAAAAGCCTATTTGACCCGCAAAGGGCGCGTCTGTGTTTAGTAATCTAACTTGTCTACCCTGAATATTTACTAAGGGAGATTTACGGGCAGATTCTACAGATTGGCAACCTTGGAAGGCTAGAGTGATGCACAAAATGGCAAAAAATCCTAGCAGAATTAATGCTAGTTCATAACTCCACCAGCCGGTGTGTATTCCGCCCATTTTGCCTTGAGGCCCCATGAAGAGGACTGCGATCGCCGTCATGAAAATTAACAATGGGGGAAAGAGAAATAAAAATAGCGATCGCCGCCATCGGAGATCCCAATTACCTTGGAGATGATTCCCAGAGTGTCTTAAACTCCAAGCAACTGTGATCGCAGTCAAAATCATCATCAAATGCATGATTATTGTTCCTCCCTGGCTTGGCGTGCAGCTTGAATGCGTTGAGCGATCGCTTCTAGTTGGTCGCTGGCGGCTGCATCTAGACTATCAGCAAAGGCGGCGATCACATCAGGATTACCCACGGCGAGAAATTGCTGTAACTGGTCATGTGCCTTAATTACCTGTGCTTGCTGCTTTGTCAGCTTGGGTAGCCAATAAAATGCCCGTCCTTGTTTGTTACAGGCTAACCAACCTTTATCAGTCAGACGACGTAAAACTGTAGTTACAGAAGTATAAGCGAGTTCCCGGTTCGGGTCTGAGAGAATGCGATCGTGTACATCTTTGACTGTAGCTGAACCCAGTTCCCAGATGATATTCAAAATTTCTGCTTCCAAGGGGCCTACAGACATTTGTTTGGGGCGGTAGTCAGGTAAAGGTGCCATATTGATTTTTTCGTGAATTGTAGAGTTAGGGTCTGTTGATTGCCAAGATTTCCTCTCTATATTGCCAAGTACCAGCGGATTAAAACCGTTTGTGCTGGGATTTATTCTGTTTTCAGATTACCTTTCTTTGTCTGCGCTGACATCAATTTTGCCATCATATATAACAAATACTCTGGTCTAAGGATAAGAAATACTCCGAATTTAACTGTGATTCTGGTGAATGACACCCATTAGAATGTAATCTCGGCAATAGTATTTAGAGCAGGTTTATCCACCGCGTGAAGCTATTCATATACCACACTCCGGAATTGACTCCTACCGGCAAAACTCCAGACTGCGCGATCGCGGTTGATGTTTTGCGGGCTACTAGCACTATAGCGACTGTTTTGGCATCTGGTGGCGAAGCTGTGCAAGTCTTCAGCGATTTAGAACAACTGATTGCAGTTAGCGAAAAATGGCCACCGGAAAAACGACTCCGAGCTGGAGAACGCGGCGGTGCTAAAGTTGCTGACTTTGATTTGGGTAACTCTCCCCTTGATTGCACAAGGGAAGTAGTCGAAGGGCGGCGTTTGTTCATCAGTACCACAAATGGAACTCGCGCCTTACAACGGATAGAACACTCCCCCAGTGTACTGGCCGCAGCTTTGATTAATCGGGCGGCGGTGGTGCAGTATCTCCTGGATAAACAACCAGAGACTGTGTGGATTGTAGGTTCTGGTTGGGAAGGCACTTTTTCTTTAGAAGATACAGTTTGTGCTGGGGCGATCGCTCATAGTCTGGCTGAGAAGTCCCAATTCTCTCAAGACGAATTAGCTGGTAATGATGAAGTAATTAGTGCGATCGCGCTTTACTCACAATGGCAGAATGACTTATTGGGATTATTCCACCAAGCTAGTCACGGCAAAAGGTTACTACGTCTGGAATCACACGAAGATTTAAAATATTGCGCTCAAACCGATATTTTAGATGTCTTGCCCATACAGCAAGAACTGGGGGTGTTAAAAAGCCAGTAACTAAAAAATTCTGTTTCTGTTTGAAGATGCCCTTTTCTAGATTATAATCTGGAAAGGGGTATACTTGCTAAATATCGATTGTCTCTAAATCTAAAAGTTTTTTTATAAAAGTTACAAAATTTTCAAGAGCAGGAACATTACTCAGAGTATTTTGGCTAATCCATTCATTATCTTCAATACTCACTGTATTAGTCTTCCCTGGTTTCAAAACACTGACAACTGTAGCTATTAAAGCTTTTTTATGATCAAATGGTTTCCACTTACGCTTATGTTCTGCGTCAAACTCATCTAAATATAAAGCAGCTTTTTCCATGTGTAAAGAATAGGCAGATTCTCCACAACTACAAAGAATATTTTCTAGTACACCTTGCTGTGCATTATCTGGCAATACATAAATACCTGTTCGTGGATAGCCTAAATCTACATTTCCTGCAATTGTCGGAAATTCAGGGAAATATTTCTGAAATTCTGTACTAAATTTTTCAGCAATATTATTTGGCAAACCCTTATCAGCATCGGCAACAATTCCAAACGCTACAATTTCTTTTTGATATGGGGAATGATTTGCCAGAATAGCTAATAGATTTTTTGACAGGTTGCTTCCACCACCTGCATAGATAGCAACTGAGAGAGTATCTGTAAAATAAATAGCTGGCATATCTAACCTTTCATACAACTTCCCTCCTTTCTTAGGATAGGTTGGTATAAACTTTTTCCAAAATGGATCTAGGTTGGATTCCTCTCCTTTCAAATCTTTTTTAAAATCTTTGAAATCTAGCAGCTTGAGAACTTTGCCAACAAATGCTAAATCATGGGGACCTTCAACGCCAATAAGAGCATATTTGCGACTCACCAGCGAACCTCCTGTCCTAATTCCTCTCGAAGTGTTTTGAGCATATTTCTATCCAGCCGCACTGCATTAGTTTGTGCATCTTCACGTTCTATTCTATACACTACTAAGTCAGTTTCGGAAGTATTTGCAACTAATAGCGCATCAATAACTTCAAGACTGTGAGTGGTCGCAAAAATTTGTACGTTCATTCTCCGAGACCAATTAATCAACCACTCAAAGAAAAATTGGAGTGCTTCGGTATGAATAGCGGTTCCTAATTCATCAATTAGCAGGATTCCTTCTTTTACTCTGGGAAGCATTAAAGCCATTGATAGCAAACGAGAGACACCATCACCAAAAGCGCTGATTGGTGCAATACCCGTTTGTTTATGACTAATGTATATATGAGATAATCTTTGACCTGGAGGAATTAGAAGCTCAAGGTCAACAATTCCTGAGTCCATACAGTGAAGTAATTCAATCACCTCAGACTTGAAATCTTGGAAGATAGCATCTGAAAGCAGCCGATTTTGAGAACGTTCTGCACGATGAGAAAATGGGGTAATGGTAGTAACAGGTAATGCTAAGTGTTTCTGCCCTCGTTTGGGAATAAGTTTATCATTTTCCCATATTTGAAACTTTTCGATAATCTCTTCTTGATTATCCAACAAGTGGATTTTATCATTAGCAGGAGTAACTCTTAGCTCTAACTCTGCACCTTTTCGATTGCTAAAATCATCTTCAATACTTTCATCTCTCTGATTAATTTCTTCATCACCAAGTGTTTCTTTAGATATCCATGTTCCCTCAAGTTCCTGGTAGCTGGCTTCTAATCTACTGACTGGAAAATTACCTGTTCCAGATATCAATATCTGTCCTTGGTAACTCTGAGTGTGTTTTCCTTGTTTCTGTTGAGGAAATAACCATTTTAGAGCCTCTAATCTGGAAATACTACGATATAGACTGATTTCTCGTCGCGATGCTGTTGACAGCCACTCAGATAAATCTAGTGGACGACAGTAAGTTGAGATTGCTTCCAGTACACTAGTTTTACCTGCGTTGTTAACTCCCACAAGGATATTGATTTGTCCTGTATCCTTTAATTCCAGGTTATGTAAACCTCGAAATTGGTGGATGGTTAAACTTTCAATATTTCTCATAACCAAACTAAACCTATGTTGTAGCCATTCGATTTTATCTGACTGATACTTTTATTTCCCAGTTTCAATCCAATTTTTAAATATAACTTTTTTATTGGCACATTATATTTTTGAACTGAAACAGGTTTTGATTTATATAAACCCATAAAAAAAATCCCCTAGTATGACGACCAGGGGTAAAAGTTTCTAATTAACTGAATTTGTGGAAATACTAGCCAGCATTAGCCAAGAGTAACTCTCGCTTTTCTGAGCCATGTATTGTTACTTGATTGTCATCATCAACATCCACGGTGGCTGTAACTCCATCGGTGACTTCACCAGATAGCATTGCTTCCGCCAGAGGGTCTTCTAACAAGCGCATAATTGCTCGGCGTAACGGTCTAGCACCGTAACTGGGGTTATAGCCTTCTTCCACTACACGCTCTTTAAAGCGTTCTGTAACTTCTAAAGTGATGCCTTTTTCAGTTAAGCGATTAGCCAGTTCGCGCAGCAGAATATCAGCAATTTGCTTGACTTCATCTTTAGCCAGCTGGGTGAAGACGATAATATCATCCAAGCGGTTGAGGAATTCCGGACGGAAGTAAGCTTTCATTTCCTCATTCACTAGGGTACGAATGCGGTTGTAGCTTGCGTCAGCTTCCGTATCAAAGTCAAAGCCTAAACCACCACCACCTTTTTCAATTACCTTAGAACCAATATTGGAAGTCAGGATAATCAGGGTGTTCTTGAAGTCCACTTTCCGACCTTTCGCGTCGGTAACGTGTCCGTCATCCAAAAGTTGCAGCAGCATATTAAATACATCAGGATGCGCTTTTTCGATTTCGTCGAAGAGAATCACTGAGTATGGTCTGCGGCGTACTGCTTCTGTGAGTTGTCCGCCTTCGTCGTATCCTACGTAACCAGGAGGTGAACCAATCAGCTTGGAAACGGTATGTCCTTCCATATATTCGGACATATCTAGGCGAATCATCGCTTCTTCGCTACTAAAGAAGTAAGATGCTAAGGATTTGGCTAATTCTGTCTTACCAACTCCGGTAGGCCCAGAGAAAATAAAACTAGCAATGGGACGATTGGGATTTTTTAACCCGACTCTGGCGCGACGGATGGCACGAGATACGGCTGTAACAGCTTGTTCTTGACCAATTAACCGTTCATGGAGTGTGTCTTCTAGGTGCAGCAGCAACTCTGACTCAGATTCGGTGAGTTTGTTGACTGGTACTCCTGTCCAAGAGGCGACGATTTGAGCAATGTCTTCCTCATTGACAACGAGTGACTTGACAAAATCCTCAGCTTGTGGTTCAAACTGCATATCGGATTCGAGTTTGATTTCCTCGCCGCGCAGTTCTCCAGCCTTACCAAAGTTCTGAGTTCTGACTGCTTCCTCTTTGGCTTTCGTCACACCGACTAATTGCTTTTTGAGTTCTTTATCGATAGAAACGCGAGAGTTCCGCAACCGCACACGAGAACCAGCTTCATCAATCAGGTCAATTGCTTTATCTGGGAGAAAGCGATCGCTAATATAACGGTCTGACAACTCGGCTGCTGCTTGCAAAGCTTCATCAGAAATATGTACTTTGTGGTGCTGCTCGTAAGCTCCGCGCAAGCCGTAGAGAATCTCCACAGTTTCTTCTATAGAAGGTTCCCCAATCAGAACTGATTGGAAACGACGCTCTAAGGCGGCATCACGCTCAATATGCTGACGATATTCATTGAGGGTGGTTGCACCAATACACTGGAGTTCACCCCGTGCTAAGGCAGGTTTGAGGATATTGGCTGCATCTAAACCGCCTTCTGTACCACCAGCACCAACTAAGGTGTGAACTTCGTCAATTACCAGAATAATATTGCCAGCAGAACGAACTTCTTCGACAATTTTCTTCAGGCGTTCTTCAAAGTCACCACGAAAACGGGTTCCAGACACTACCATGCCCATATCAAGACTGATAACTTGCTTATCTAGCAAGATTTCTGGTGCATCTTGATTGACAATACGTTGGGCTAGTCCTTCGGCGATCGCAGTTTTACCAACTCCTGGTTCACCGATTAATATGGGATTATTCTTGGTGCGGCGACCGAGAATTTGGATAGTACGCTCAATTTCTTTAGCTCTTCCCACTACAGGGTCAAGCTTACCTTCTTGGGCTAATTTAGTCAGATTTCTGCCAAATTCCTCTAGAGTCACGCTTTGGCTACGCTTGGAACCGCTACCTGTACTAGCGAAAACAGACGCACCTTCACCCAAACGACGGATAACATTGGTGCGGACGTTTTTGAGGTCAACTCCTAGATTTTGCAGGACTTTGGCGGCGACACCTTCACCAGCCTCGGTTAATCCTAAGAGTAGGTGTTCAGTATTGATGTAGTTGTTTCCCAGGCTATTAGCTTCTCGGAAGGATTGCTCGAATAAGCTTTTCACCTTGGGAGTAAAAGGAATCTCTGGTGGTACAAAACCAGAACCTCTACCGATAATTTTTTCTACTTCGCGGCGTGCTTCCTTGAGAGTAACGCCCAATTCGGCCAGCACTTTAGCAGCAACCCCAGTCCCTTCCCCGATTAGTCCCAGGAGAATTTGTTCAGTCCCTACGAAATTGTGTCCCAGGCGACGTGCTTCCTCCTGGGCTAACATAATTACTTTAATGGCTTCGGAAGTGAAGTGTTCAAACATAATGGGTTCTTGCTCCCTTGCTGCTTTGGGCTTTGGGTGAGCTAAATATTCACCCGCATTTAAACTTTTTTGTATTTTCTTAAAGATAATGTATCTTTATTTAAAGTTGCATGGCAGTGGTGAGAGCCGTATGGAGTGAGGTGTGGTTGCCGTCATGATTAATTATGGCGGGATGGAAAGACTATTGAATCTCTATTTGGGATGAAGTAATAATTCAACGATAGGTATAAATTATGTCTGAATTGCAGGTCAATAAAGATCAACAACATCCTCTTTATAATCGCGATCGCCCCTCCATTAATATTTTACTCGCTCAAGAGGCAACGGACTACAATTTAGCTGAATTAGCTAGATTAAAAATTCGTTATCAAGGCTTTCCAGGGGCGAGAGACATCCAAAAAGACCTGGATCAAGTCTTGCAGCGGTGGGGTTTGACGGAAGCCGAACTTTTTGAAAAAACTCGCCAGATGCACTATATTGGCGGGATTTATCAAAGTCGCGGCAAAAAAGAAGAGCAAGATTGGAATTAGTCATTGGTCATTAGTCATTAGATATCGCCGAAAAAGAATGTAGAGACGTTGTATACAAGGTCTCTACAAGGGTTTGGGAAGAGTCGAATCATTTTTTCTGTGATGCGCCTCATCCTTATTCATCGATTTTTCGCTCTTCCCCATATTTCCGCAGCTGCTTTAAGAGTTTTTCTGGGGATGAGTCGGGAATTGCTGGATTAATAATTGGTTGGGGGTTGAGTTCAAAAATATCCGCAGCAGGTATAGGTTGGATATTCAGCGCCTGTTGTTTTGGGGTGAGAGTGGGAAGCTCAATTTTGGGTGTGCTAACAGGAGGCTGCTTAACAACTGGTTTATTTACAGGAGGCTGATTAACAGGAGGTTTACTGACGGCTATTTTCAGTGAGTCTAAAGTAGCAGCTACCTTTACGTCTTGCTGCATCTGTTCAGTAGAAGATACTAAGCCACTTAAACCATTGACCAATTGCAGCAGATTTTGCCGGAAAGCTGGATCACCTGTCAATTCGTCTAAATCAGAGGTAATTTTTTGGGTATTTTCAAAAGTTACCCTGGCTGAATCTAAGGTTTGCTGCATTAGCACTAGATTCTGAGGGTCATTTAAGGCGTTAGAAGCGTCGCGTAAATTGGCTGAGGCTTGGGCTGCATTTGCTGACAAGCTTTCTAAATTGCTAAGTAATTCGCCTTGGGTTAGTTGATCAAAGGCAGGTGATAGGCTACTGACTGTCACCCGGAGTTGGTTGCTAGTTTCGGTAATATTATTCAAAGCACCAACCAAAGAACTCCGATTGCTTGTCACAAGTTCATCTAGGTTACTCAACAACCGATTAGCTTGATTGGCTGTGGAACTAAATTCACTTGCTGTCGCACCTAATTGATCTACTGTTTTAGTGGCGGATGCAGTCAGTTCAGTTGTGGATTGTTGTAATGAACTGGCCGTGGTGGAAAATGTCCCTAGTTGTTGTTGAAAGCTTTTAGTCAAACCTTGGAAATCCTGAGTCAGGGATGCAACACCAGTAGCTGCTGCTGTTGAGCTTTCGAGAAGTCGATTCAGGTTTTGGTAAAATGCTGGATCATTGTATGTACTGGCTAAATTGGTTGAGGTGCGAATCAGTTCATCAATGCTGATGCCAATTTCACCTGATAACCGAGAACCATGACAAATGATCAGGCTGTCATCACAATTATTATCTAGGGGTTTAGCGATCGCCCCAGATGGGATAGTTGTTTTAGGTGTAATGTCAATTATACTTTCACTAATTAATCCGCTCTGATTAGCTTCAATGACCACATCACGGGAAATCACCAAATCGGCTGGAGCAATTTCAATTTCCACCTCTACGGCATTTGAACTCGCTTTCACTCTAGAAATATTGCCGACTTTTACACCCCGATAGCGAACTGGTGCGCCTCTTTGCATACCACCGGCATTAGCAAATTCCACTAGAAATTTATATGAATTGCCACCTGCTGTAAATCTATTTAACCAGAGGACAATCATTACAAATGTGCCTAACCCCAGGAGGATGAGCAACCCCACTGAACCTTCTCTTAATGTGCGCCTAGACGTAAAGCTGTTTGTTATGATATCTCGCATATTATTTATTTCTCCATCGACCTAGCCAGCTACCTGAATTGGGCCGTTCACACTGCCACTAATAAATTGTCTAATCAAGGGGTCTTCTGTGCTATCTATGTCACTAACTCTACCTTGCCACTGCACTTTACCTTGATAAAGAAACACTAATCTATCGGTTGTACGGCGAATAGTACTATCTTGGTGCGTCACAATGGCATAAGTGCTACAGACTCCTTGTGTCAATTGTAACTCACGAATTAAATCTTCTATGACTGTTGAGGCAATGGGGTCAAGTCCGGCTGTGGGTTCATCGTATAGTAAAACTTCTGGACCCTCTGTGAGATTATCAGGATTAGAGATAATCGCTCTGGCAAAACTTACCCGTTTTCGCATTCCCCCAGATAGTTCAGATGGGTAGAGATGGCTGATTCCCGTCAAACCGACCATTTCTAATTTTTCTTTAACTAGTTGTTGAATACGCGATCGCGGTATCTTGGAATGTTGATACAGTAAAAAACCCACATTTTCATCTACCGTCAACGAATCAAACAAAGCCGCCTGTTGAAACACCATCCCAATCCCAATGGGATCAGCGCTGTCCTCAATTAACCCATCTCGCCGTACCCCTTGGACATAAATTTCTCCGCTATCGGGAGCCATTAATCCGGCGATAATTCGTAAAACCGTTGATTTACCAGTTCCTGAAGGCCCAATAATTCCGACAGCTTCCCCCCGGTAAATCGTCAAATCCACATCATCTAAAACTTTATTGCTACCAAAGGATTTAGAAATGCCTTTCAGTTCAATTAATGGTTCATTCATTAGTCATTAGTCTTTAGTCATTGGTCATGAAAATATGAACTCAGAACTCAGCACTCAGGTCTCTCAAAGTGATGTTATCGTGATTGGCAGCGGTATTGGTGGGTTATGCGCTGCGGGATTACTGGCTCGTTATGGTAAGCGGGTAATTGTGTGTGAAAGTCACGCCATTCCAGGAGGTGCAGCCCATAGTTTTAGACGCAGAGGATTTGAATTTGATTCTGGCCCTTCCTTTTATTGTGGTCTTACAGATGCTCAGAGTTTGAATCCTGTAACACAAGTTCTTAAAGTTCTAGGCGAATCCCTCCAAGTTATCCCCTATGAGCCATTAGGACACTACCATTTTCCTGAAGCCATTTTTGCAGTTTATCGCACTGCGGAAAAGTACCTTGCTGAGGTAGAGAAAATTACGCCCCAAGGCGCGAAGGAATTTCAACAGTTTGCCGAACGCTTGTTAAAGCTATACGAAGGGATGAAAGGTATTCCCACTTTAGCTTTGAGGGCAGATTGGCAGGTAATTTTGGTATTAATGACACGTTATTTACCATCTTTGGTGAAAATGTTACCTAATTTGCCCCTGGTTCAGTCTTCTGTCGGTAATGTTATGGATGCTACAGTTAAAGACCCTTGGGTACGTCGGCTGATTGACTTGGAATGCTTTTTATTATCTGGTTTAAAGGCACACGGCACAATTGCCCCAGAGGTAGCTTTTATGTTAGGTGAGCGCTCCCGTGCTGGAGTTGAGTATCCGTTGGGTGGGAGTGGTGCAATTGTCAATGCTTTCGTGAGGGGTTTAGAACGTTGGGGTGGTGAGTTACGTCTGGGGTGTCATGTTGAGCAAATCTTGGTGGAATCGGGTCAAGCTGTGGGTGTAAAGTTGCAAAATGGTGAAGTTCTCCAAGCTCCCATAGTCATTTCTAACGCGACGATTTGGGATACTTACAATCACTTGTTACGCCCTGAAGATTTACCTGCATCCTATCGGCAAGTGGCATTAGAAACACCAGCAGTTGATAGCTTTATGCATTTACACTTAGGAATTAAGGCGAATAGTTTAGAAACTTTGACGGGACATCATGTAGTAGTGCATGATTCAAATCAAGATATCAGCATACCGGGTAATACTTGCATGATTTCCATTCCCAGTGTGTGGGATGCAACTTTAGCACCAGAAGGACATCATGTAGTTCATGCTTACACTTTGGAACCTTATACAGGATGGGAACGAAATGATGGGTATGAAGCGAGGAAAAAAGAGAAAGCGCAATCTTTATATCGGGCTTTAGAGCGAGTTATTCCCGATATTCGTGAGCGTGTGGTGTTGGAACTGATTGGAACACCGCTAACTCATGCTCATTATTTACGACGATATCAGGGAACTTATGGCCCGGCTATAGTTGCGGGTCAGGGGATGTTTCCTGGTACGCAAACACCGATAAAGGGTTTGTATCGTGTGGGTGATAGTACTATGCCAGGAATTGGTGTCCCTGCGGTAGCTGCATCAGGGATTTTGTGTGCTAATAGTTTGGTGAGTGTGCAGAAAATGGGGGAGTTATTAAATCTGTATTAAATATAGCTAACACCAATTTTATATAAGGCTGCACAGAATACAGGTTTAACTCGATGGTAGAAACATTAGGAAAACATATAACTACAATTGGGCGATCGCTTCCGGGCGGTACCTTGCTCCATCGCACTCGGTAATATATTTCCTCTAAAAAAATGGTGTTTCTCACCTGACTGTGTTGGGGAGGTCGCCAAAATGTTCAAAAGCTTCTTGAATTATCGGCAACACATGATCAGGGCAAGGATAAACTCTTGGTTTGCCTTCAGAACTACGGGGAGATGGGTTTAGTGGAAGTCCTAACTGCTCTTTGGCATGAGCAATCCAACAGGGTTTGACCACCATTTGATGTTTAGTTTTGATGTATTCCTGGATTTGTTTGTAAGTACTCATGATTAACGATTAGGTTCACTAATTTTGTAAGCTTCTTGCAATTCTTCAGGTGAAGGGGGATAAAGACCAAACCAATCAAAGTTGAATACCTGCTCACGTTCGGCGTGAAGATCATCTGGACTTGTTAGCCCTTCTCCCGGCAATCCCGTTTTTTGATTAACCACCATAACTGTCAATGGCGGAAGTTCATACTGTTGGCAGTAACACATGATATGTCCCAGAATTGGGGCTAATGTTCCTGCACCTTGGAAACCAAGAATGTTAGCCAGCATTCCATAGGTTAAAGTTTGTCGGTTGCTTGCTTTGCAGATGAGAATTTGCCAGATTTGCAAGGCGCGTTTGGGATGAGTGGGGTTGTCTTTAAAAGTTGTGGGCATAATTTGTTAGATTAATTGAGATGTGATCGTTGGGTTAAGTGAAGTTATAGCTAAAGATTTACCAGGTTATTCTACTACTCCACCATCCACAGCAATAGTTTTTTGGCTTCCTGCTTATCTTTCCCAAATAGTCGCATTCTTTATTGGAGATGTCAATGTTGATACACTTTTTCTAGTATTAAAATTTTGTTTTATTTATAAATGTTGAAAGTCTCAGATCCCCGACTTCTTCAAGAAGTCGGGGATCTTTTTATTCGTAACTTATTTAGGATTGCTATATCTGACAAATAGTTTTTAAAACTTGTAATAATTCAACTGCACGGGGAGGTTCCATAAAATTCAGTAATGGCATCAGGTGATATATGGGAGGATTACCTTGTTCAATATAAACAAACTGATAACCTCTGCCGTTAGTAGTTAATCCCCAAACAGATTTTTGATTATTTAAACTTTTATAAGCGTAGGTGAGTAGTTGAGGTAAGCCAGTTGATATATCAATTTGACTATTTTTTGATTCAATTAAAAGTATCCAGAAATATATTTGAGATTTGGTATGTTTAGCTTTACTAATAGCTAAAATATCCATCCGGCCTTTAATTGTGGTATCTTCATCTTCAACCTCAATATCAGCAATATCTTCTTCTAAACGAATCTCGATAGGATAGCGATAAAAGCCAGCTAATCTCAGCAAGGGTGCAAGCACAAGAAATTTCACCTGTCCTTCCGAAACTTTGCCAGATTTCAGGTAACGTTGAAAGTCATCTCTAATTTGTAGAAGTTCTTGGTGTTCTGCTTCTAGGAGAGGTTCTAGGGATAACAGAGGAGAAAATGAGTCCCTGTAATATTCTTGAAAGCCAAACAGACGCTGTATATCTTCTAGAGATAAATTACTAGCATTGAGAATTGTCATTAATTTTTGCTCACATCCAGCAAAAAATATTTCATTACATTAATAATACTCGCTACATCCGTTTTAATGTTGATGCACCTTTTCTAGTAGCCACATAGAAGCAACTGTACCGACAAAATGAGCCGCAATCCCATTGATGTTAGCTACTACTATAAATACATCCAGCGCTCGAATAATCTTGTTAGGGTCGGTTATTGCGACTCCTGGCGGTTGGGATACAGCTTTGGCTACTAGTACACTGACGCTGGTTCCTGCGCCTAAAATGGTGATCAGTATTCCCACTAAACTGACGATAATTCCCATGCGGATGGCTCTGGTTGTATCCGCTTTACTAGGATGCAGAGTGGGATTAGGATTGTCTAAACGTCTACCTATGCGGGTGTAACGAAAATCCCAAAATACGCTGAATAGCAATAATATAATTCCACCTACAGCCCAAAAAACGCCAATTCCTAGTCCTGGATTCGATTGGTCTGTAAAGTTACGTCCAGGAGAAGCAAACAACAACAATAAGCCACAAACCAGTGCTAATGCCAATTGCACCCATAGCATAACCCATCCGGTGAGACGAATTTGATTGGCAATTATATGAACTTTGTTTCTATTATGGTGTGATGTTGCTAGCGATGAGCGAACCTCCGACTCTGGCGATCGCACTTCTGGATCTGGTTGCATATTATTTTCCTTATCCCCAGTCACATATTCTAGTTTACCGTCCCACCTCATACACCTACCCACAGACATAAATTACCGCAAAAACTTCAGGAATAGACTAAATCAGTGAACTGCAATCAAACTCCGGAATGATGAGAAATAAGTCAATAAATTGACAACATACTCCTAGAAAGCGTGATATTTAAGCCATAGGCAGCAAAACGCAAAGGATAAAGAGCATGATTAGATCGTGGATGGTAATTGGGGGTGTGGCTTTTGTGATTGCTTTGGCGGCTAATTTGATTACGCCCAGCGATGTCCAGTGGTTTAAGCGCTTACAAAGACCCAGATGGTTAACAATTGAAGGGGCGATTCCGATTATTTGGACTGTAATCTTTATTTGCGGTGCTTGGTCAGCCTATATCGTCTGGGAAAGTAATCCAGGCACTACCTCAACTTGGTTACTTATGGGTTTATATCTACTACTAGAAATAGTGACTATCGCCTATACACCTGTAATGTTCCGGCTGCGTAGTCTGCGCGTAGGTACAATTCTCGGTGGTACAGGTTTTGTAATTTGTTTAATATTGACACTGGCTATTTTACCAATTTCTACTTCCGCAGCACTGTTATTAGTTCCCTATTTGCTATGGAGTCCCATCGGTACATATACCACTTGGGAAATGACTAAACTCAATCCTCAAGATGCGTAAAACTTGTAGGTAAATCATCAGCTTTACTCAAAATGAATAAACTACCATCTCCTCCACGTCCAATTCTAAAATTTTCATCTAAATAAGTAATATCAAGAGTCGGGACTCTACCTTGGGGACCCTTAGCAGGAATTACTTTAAAGGGGTTAAGTTGGGGAGTGTCAAAGCCAAATATCTTCTGAATGGATAGATAGCGTTTGTCAAAATTTACATTGATGCGTTGATTCGGTAAAGGTGATAAATTATCTGTGGCTGGCGCAAAACTAGCTGTTACTTTCACATATCCAGACACTAGTCTCAGAGGATGTTTCACAAAAGCTAAGTTAAAAAATAGTGTATTACTAACATCAATCACCTGATAAACTTCACCCAACTGCAAGCCTAATGGTAGAGAATCTAAAGAACGGATTTCTCTAGCTGTGGAGTATAGCAATTTCCAAGCACCATTGAGCAAAGAAATAGCGTTTAGGAGAGGTTGGGGATGAGGATTACAGTTTTCTAGTTCTGTGGCTAATTGGGCGATTTCTGCGGCTGAGGTTTTGTCTAGCTTCAAATCGGTGAGAGGAGAACTGAGATTGCTTTTGGTTTGCATCTCCTCTAGGGAAGCTTGTAATTTTTGCTTTAATGAAAGTGGATTATTCAAGGTTCACATATTTTCCGGCCATAACGTGCATTTAAAGGATGAGCCGGATTAGCTTGATTATACAACCAAGCCCACATCTGATCGCCAAAGGAAAAATGCCACCATTCTCTAGGGTTGCGTTGAAAGCCAGCTTTTAACATGACATCATGTAATAATTGCCGATGAGTGTGATATTGTGGTGCATCTGGGTGGTCACTATGGGCATAATAATGGGGATGCGATCGCTCTGACAATTCATCAATAGGCGAACCCATATCAACTATTTCCCCAGCATCATTTACCAAAGTCACATCAACAGCCGCACCAGTACTGTGAGGAGGGGGAGTATTTTCATCCCAACTGGGTACAGCCCAAATTTCATAAACTGACTCCCAAATCTCTTGGAGTTGGTTTGGTGATAACTCAGCCTCAGTCAATCCCTGCTGTTGTAACGCTTGGGCAAAACTGTAATCTACCATAAACTGTTGTACAGCCACCGGACGATAAGCATCAAAGATTTGGATATACCAATGAGGATGCAGTTGCTGTAGATATTTTTGGGCTTGGATTAAATTATCAATAACACTTTGGCGCAGATAATAAGGTGAATATTCCCCATAGGTTGCACCGAGTTTTTCATAAGGATGGGGAGATTCCACTGCAAATAATTCCAAAGGAATCTGCACCAGCAATTCACCACATTCGAGAATAGGGATTTGGTGATAAGGTCTCATTATTTTTTACCAAATTTATATAATAATATACCCCCTCTCCTTTATAGGCTAATATTTTATACTCTCCCGTACAGACGCGACGCATCGCGTCTGTGTAAATACTGTTTACAGACTTGAGGTTTTTCCTGTTTGTGCTTGTGTCTCAATTGGCTGAACGTCGCTGTAGCCCATTTGACCCGCGATTGTGCGAAACACAGATATTTGTCCTTCAAAATCTAGTTTTTCAGTTTGGGAAAGCAAATTTTTGATTGCATCAGTACGCTGATAATTATCTGGCATTCCCACCACTGTATCTCCCATAGCCACAGCCCAAGCATACCAAACTAAAAGTTGGTTATTTTCTTTAATCGCACCATAAGCACGGGAGTATTCTGTGTCTTTACACTCGACAATATCCCGCATAATTGTTAATTGTTGCTCAGGTGACAACTTAAAATAGTCTCCTAAAAGCAGGGGGGAAAGTTCTGGTTCAGCCGCATCTGGAGCCGCAGGAGTAATGGATTTACCCATTTTTTGATAAACAAAATAAAACCATGCTAGTTTGGCATCAGTATCTAACGCATCAAAGGCTTCAACTACTTTTATAGTTTCATTGCTTAGTGCTTGGGAAACTTTTTTGTTGTTAGTTGCAGTCACAATGGACCTCCATGATTGATCAATTCTATTCAGGATCACAAACTTTCTCATGAAGAATCTACTGCCGAAAGTAATAGTTAGATAAAATCGTTTTGTTCTACCTTTAGTAGATGCATAAGTCTCTCTCTAGACAGAAAGAAAATTGCCCCTAATCTTGGTAAAATCACTCCAGCAATTGCCAAATTACCTAAGGTGTTATTTATGGCTGATCAAGTGAAACCCAATGCAAATCAAGCTCCTACCCATGATGCACAGTTAGCTGCTGATCATATGGTTAGTGGTGAAGAAAAAGCACCAAAGGTTGATTTTGAATCTGATTATGCAACTGCACAGCAATTTAGTGTGAGTGAAATTGACCAGACAAATCAAGGAGCAGCAGCCGCTTCAGCCGCCACCGCACCAGAACAAAAAGTTGCTGAAGTCGAAGAAACAAAAACTGAAACTCAATCGAGTGGTAACCCCAAAGACTATGTAGAAATGGCAAAGGAACTTGGGGGTTCTAGAACTGAGGCTGTAACTAATGTTAGTGACGATTTAGTTCAAAAAGCTTTTAAAAAAGGTCAATCACAACAGTAATTTTTTCCCAATTTTACCAGAAACGAATATGGTATTTTCAAAGCCTTTCTCTTTTTCGGGGAGAGGTTTTGAGCGGGGTTATTCAGTCAAATTTGGTAGTTGAGCAACAACCTCTCAGCAGTTTTTAACAACTTTTAGTAGTTCGCTGGGATGGTTAATCAAAAAATTGGGATTTTGTTTTGCTAAAGCTTCGCGAGAATTGAAGCCCCAAGTTACGGCAATCACTTTGATATTCGCTTTTTTTGAGGCTTCTATATCTCTGGTTTCATCGCCGACATAAATGACTGCTTGAGTTTTGAGTTTTTTTTGTCTTAATACGTTATTAATGATCGTCGTTTTACCAAAAATTGTGACTCCTGAATAAATAAAGTCGAATAACTGGTCTAGTTCGTGATTTTCGAGAAAGGCAATGACATTTTCTTGAGAATTAGACGTAATAATTCCTAATCTATAACCTTGGGTTTGCAGTTCTATTAAAGCTTCGTGAATTCCCGGTATCGGTTTAAATTCTTGAATTTTATGTTTTAATTCTCCTTTAACTTTTTTGAGCAGAAACGGAATTTTAAATAGAGAGATGCCTGAGTATTTAATAATTTCTCTAGAGGTAAAAGTTCTGAGTAGGGCAAGTTCCTCTGGAGTAATTTGTATATAACCAAACTCTACAGCTAAACGATTGGCAATAGTCACAAGAGCATCTACTGTATCCGCAATCGTGCCATCAAAATCAAAAATAATTACTTTCTGGGTCATTCTTTAAGTTTGGATGCGTCAAGATTAGCACGGGCGTTTCGTCTGAACATTTCTGGCTTAATCCGCCGCAAGGCAGATGCGGGAAATCGTTTATCCCACTCCTGAGTTGAGATGTTGGCTAATTCTATCAGATGAGGGGCAATATTAGCAGGATAAGGTTGGAAATCTGCTACATCTGTTGTCTGGGCAAAACGCTGATTCCACGGACAAACATCTTGGCAAATGTCGCAACCAGCAACCCAACCTTGTAAATGGGGTGATATGGTCTGTGGTAATGTTTCTGACCGATTTTCGATGGTATGATAGGCAATGCAGCGATTAGCATCGACGACAAACGGTTGGGTAATTGCATCTGTGGGACAAGCGTCTAGACAACGAGTGCAGCTACCACAGTGTTCTGTATGTGGGCGATCGCTCTCTAATTCCAGATTAGTGATGATCTCTCCTAAGAATACCCAAGAACCATATTCTCTAGTAATCAGATTACCATTTTTAGCAATCCAACCAATCCCGGCTCGTTGCGCCCAGACTTTATCTTGTACCGGGCCAGTGTCTGCATAATATCTCGCTTGAATACCTGCATCAAGGGATTCTAGCCAGAACATCAGCGCCTTCAGCTTTTTATGCATCACCTTATGATAGTCCCTACCCCAGCCATAGCGCGAAATTTTGGCATATTCTTCGCCTTCAGGACGTTGATCTGGTGTGTAGTAATTGAGGGCGACAGATATTAGCGATCGCGCCTCTGGCATAATTAGGCTAATATCTTGACGCTTGGGGCTATTCATCCATTCCATATCGGCGTGATAACCCAGACTTATCCATGCTTGTAACCTCTGTGCGTCTGTATTATCTACGTTATCTACAGCAGTAATCCCGACTTTGTGGAATCCCAACTCTCTGGCTTTTTCTTTAACTAAACTGCTGCTAGTCACAGAATACTGATCCATTTTTCTGATGTGAATTTAGCCGCAATCATCGGCAGCTTATTTATACATTATCCTTGCAAAACTTTTGTTTAACATTTGCCTACTTACCTATATACAATAATTATTTGATTTTTGTTAAGAAATAATGCAATCCTTAAATTAAGAGGTAAAGCAACCTTCCCACTCAATACCTGCGTAGTTCAATTAATCAACTGTGATTTTCTCGTGATGGTGTACAGGTACTGGAAATGTTGCCAGATATCTGTAGAAAGATTTATGCACACTTTTGGCAATCTATTTCTTTAGTATCTTTTTTTATATTCTGTTTTTATCCTTCAATGAAGTTCAGCTAGCGTAATCAAGATAAACATATGAAAGATGCTGAATCCACGCAGAGAACCCAGACAAACGTGGCCGCTATAACAACAAAAGAAGAATTTCAGATAGAAGGAATCCTCGAACCCATTATCCTGAGTTACTTTGAAACTCTCAACGCCGGAGAATTTCCAGCAACCGCTACCCTATTTGCCGATGACGGCGTGATGTATCCACCCTTTGAATCTGGTATTGTGGGACGAGAGGCGATCGCTCTGTATTTACAACAAGAAGCTGAAAATATTAAAGCTTGTCCCCGCCAAGGAATTGTGGAAACTTTAGAAAATGACCAAATCCAATTTCAGGTAACAGGTAAGGCGCAAACTTCCTGGTGTGGTGTCAATGTCACCTGGTTCTTTATTCTCAACCGACAACGGCAAATTATCACCGCTAAAATTAAACTCTTAGCTTCTCCTCAAGAGTTACTGACTCTACGTCGCGAAGATTAGCCCAAATTCTGATTGTGTTTATTTTTTGGTCACAGATGTTTGCTGCAAGGAACGCAGTAACAATTGCCGACCCAACTCAATATCTGATGGCGCACATTGCCATTCTGGGTGTGCCGTCATTAATAAACTATCTAATGTTTCTTGATCAAACAGATGCCAAATCGGAGCATCGTTAATTTCCTCTTCCATAGCATAACAATTAGGACTGATACAGTGAATTGTGCAATCACTGGCAATTCGGTTCACGGTCATTTGTTCTCCAGGCTGCAAAGAGCGAAATTGGCGGATAGCCTGCTTCAATTCACTCATTGAGGAAACTACCAAACCAGGTATCGCTATTGTTAAATTCCTGTCTCCATTGACTGCAATCCAGTAATGACGACTGGGGTCAATACCCTGTAGCCAAGGTGATTCATCATCAAGACGATAGCGTGGCGACAAACAAAATAAAGCTTCCATAGATTTAGTCATGGCTTTGGTTTACTTGGTGTAAGTATTTACGCGTTTGGCTATCCTGGCGGTTGTAGAGCTATGCCATTAACCTTTTTTCGTTGAGATACAATCGGCAATTTAGGCTTGCTACTATATTCAGTATTTAATAATTACCACTGATAAATCAACTTAAAGTCGCAAAAATTATTATCTAACTTAACATTTATTAATATATTTATGTCTAGTCCCTGATCGGTTACGGGCTTTAATCTTGTGGCGTGCCTGATCTTTCGGCATAACACACAGGAATTTTCAGCCGTTTGTTGTAAATTTATGCAAAACAAATAAATTTAAAATATAATAAATGTAACAATAAATACAGAAATTGCTCAAAAGTATTTATTGTCTGATTTAACTGGTTTGGAGTAAGCTTTTCATAAATTGAGCGAGTTACCGAAGCAAACGGAAACATATTCTTGACCAATAGTTCCTTAATGGTACAAGCCCCCAGATTTATCTGTGGAATCAATCAATCGAAAATCCCAAATCTAAAATCTAAAATCTAAAATCTAAAATTGTATGACGATACATAAGAATATAGCTAATATATAAGCGTCTTTCTTTCAAAACTAAGGTTTTGAAAATGAGCTAAAAACGACCCATGTCGATAACAGCACTACTGAAAAATCGGCAATTACCAGACTTTTTATGTAAGTGAGCGTAGACAATACTGAAAAAGTCTAGCAATCGTCAATTTGGGCAGCCAAAATTGTCAAAAATTTTAATTAGTTAGTTCTGGTATAGTAGCTTCTAACTTGAGACAATTTGCGCCATCAACTTGTAACTGATATTCAACATTATCCATCAGACGATTCATAATCAGCCATCCATAACCCCCTTCTTGTTTATCTGTAGGATTAGGCGGAAAGTAGGTAGAGATATCAAAGCCTTCGCCATAGTCCCAAATTTCTATGGCAATATCTCGGTTTTTCAGTTCCAAACGCAGTAGCACTGGTAAACTAGACTGTTCTTTGTGGGCATGACGGACTGCATTTGAATATGCTTCCACCAAAGCTAGCCGCAAACGACTTGATTGCCTTGACCAATCAACTGATTCTTTGAGATGTATTTTTAGACATCCTAACAACCAGCTTTCGACGATATTTAAATAATTCAGGTCACTTGGTACATGAAGCTCACTTTTCATTACCTATAAAACCTCCAGTGAGAGTATAGTTTGATCATCTTCTTGAATGTGGTTATCTGCCTGAATGCGAGCTACTAAATTGTGAAGAGAGAGCGGTTGGGGTTCTCTTTGTAAGAGTTGCCAAAGTCCTTCTTGATTGAGCATAGAACGGCTGATTAGCTGTCCGCCATCCTCGGTTATTTCAGGATTTAATAGTTTATTTGATACCATTGCTTCTGTAATTCCATCACTGGCTAGCAGTAAGCTATCTCCTGGAGCAAGAGTTAAGTGACCCGATTTTGCCTGCCACTGAGGCAAGATACCCAAAGGAATACCGCGCACTTTGAGATAATTAGGGTTAACATCTACAGGGCTTTGATGTGACCAAACTAAGGGATAGATGTGACCGGCATTAGCATAAACTAATTGATTGGTGGTTGGAGTATAACGAGCTAGGACGAGGGTAATGAAGCAATTGTTGCCAATCAAGTCATCACAAAGAGCGTTGTTGAGGTGATGTACCACCACATTTGGTTCGGCTGGTGTTTCTTGAGCTAATTCTCGGCGTAATACGGAAATAGCACTAGCCATGAATAGAGCAGCTGGCACACCCTTACCGGAAACATCACCGACTGCTAACCATAAATCGCCTTTGGGATGGACAAACACCTCAAAAAAGTCTCCTCCCACTTCATGAGCAGGATAACAACAGGCTTGCACCTTCCCACCTTTGATATCTGGTAGAGTTTGGCGGAGGAGATTGTGCTGAATTTGGCGAGCTACTTCCAATTCAGTGCCGAGCTGTGCTTGCTTTTCCTGGAGGCGCTGGTAGAGTTTTGCTTGGGAGAGAGCTAAAGCTGCTTGTTCAGCTACACCCGCAATCAGTTGGATTTCTTCGTCTTGCCAAAGTTGTTTTTTTCCCCACTGGTAGATAGCCAGGACAGCGAGCAAATGCTGCTGGTAGGAAAGTGGTACAACCATCTGCTGACAGTTGTTGCCGTCATATGTATCTTGAGTCAGTTGATAATGGCGGGTTTGCAGAACTTTTTCAATTAATAAACTGGGATCGTAGGCAAAATCAGGGATATTGGATTGAGAATCTTGATAACAAAATTCCTCTTCTGTCAAGCGATCGCTTTCCACTGGTCTGAGCAAACAAAAAGTAGTTGCAAATGAGTGTCCAATAGTGGCAACAATTTTTTGCAGCATACTGTCATAATCCAGGGATTCCCGAATTGCCGTTGTCACCGCATTGAACAAAGATTCTCGCCGCAAAGCCCGACTTAACTCGCGGGTACGCTTCTTGACTAGGCAATATGTATCCGTGGCTTGCTCAACTAATACCTTCAGTTGTTCAGGACTCCAGGGTTTGGTGATGTACTTGAACACTTGACCAGAATTAATTGCAGCTACCAAATCTTCAACATCAGTAAAGCCAGTCAGTAAAATCCGAATTGTATCGGGAAAGCGCTCCACTGTGAGACTGAGAAATTCAGTACCACTCATTTCCGGCATTCTTTGATCCGAGATAATCACAGCCATCTCGCCTTCTTTGTCCAGAATTTCTAGCGCACTCAGGGCATGATTAGCTTTATATACTTGAAAGTCTCGCCTAAAAGTACGATAGAGTAAGTCTAAGTTATCCTGCTCATCGTCTACTACCATGAGCTTTAATTTGCCTGTGTCTGTTTCAGTCATATTTGACTTTAAATTTTGGGATAGTAAAATGGCGAGATTTTGCAATTTTTATCCCACCTATAACCTCAAGCTTAAAAAGTAATCTCTAAAGAGAAGTTACCCACTTTGAACTGATAAATGCACTCAAAGTTTTCCACTGCGGTGGAGTCTGTTTCATGGTTTTTACACTCAAATTTAACTTTATCCCACCAATCCAGAACGCAAGGCGCGTACTGCCGCTTGGGTGCGGTCATCGGCGCAGAGCTTATTCAAAATATTTCTGACGTGTGTTTTCACAGTCCCAACAGTAATATATAGTCGTTCGGCAATGAGTGCATTGCTACAACCTTCAACGATTAACTGTAGCACTTCTAACTCCCTTTCTGTAAGGGTATAAGTGTCAGTATTTTCCTCCTGCTCAGATTCTGAGTTTGGTAAAATATGTTGATGATCTGTGGCAACAGTTTCTCCTGATGGAGGATTCTTTTGTGCTTGTTGTAACACAATTCGCGCGATCGCTGGATCAATCCAAGCATAGCCATTGTAAGTGACTCGTATAGCTTCAAGCAAATTATCAAACTTTATATCCTTCATACAGTAAGAGTCTGCCCCGGCGGCAAAAGCTGCCAGCACGGCTTCTTTGTTATCCTGAAGTGTGAGAATTAGCACCTTGGTGGCTGAATCGTCTTCATTCGTGAGAGCTTTCAATTCCTTTGTCAGTTCAATACCATCCTTGTCTGGTAAACCAATATCGATAATTGCAATATCTGGTTGTACCTTTTTTAACATTTTCAGACCGGTGGCCGCATTGGCAGCTTCTCCGACAACTTCAACTTCTTCCTTTTGTAGTAAAGCTGTGCGAATACCTACACGAGTCAGGTCATGATCTTCAATCAGAGCAATACGAATCTTACTCATAGTCAAATTGCGTACGTTACATTACTTTAACTTTAAACTGGAGTTCACCGAATCTCTTTGCTCTGTCAGTCCCCGCAAGTAATTTATGAAAAATGCCTTGCTCAAAAATTCCATATAGATGCAAGATCCTCAGTCATTCTTGATTATGGCTAAATTTTCTGTTAATGGATACCGACACGAAGGTAATACAATCTAGTCACAGAGCCGTGCGAATAAATTATTGGTTGCTCAATTTTTCACAGTCGGCCTGTAGAAAAATTTGATAGACTTACGGTCTGGAGAATCTGGTGTGAGTCTAATTCAAGATCGGGCTATGTTGAAACCGCCTCAAATGTTTTCGGTACTGGGAATACCAGTTCATATCATGAGTAACTATCCAAGTTGGTTACTCGAATGCCTGCAACACAGCAGAGGGACTCATGTAGTTACGCTGAATGCAGAAATGACAATACAGGCAGAACGGAATCACACTCTGGCTCAAGTGATTCAAAATGCCGAGCTAGTAATTCCAGATGGTGCGGGGGTAGTTTTGTATTTGCGATGGCTTTTTTGGCAAAAAGTGCAGCGTTGTCCGGGGATTGAGCTAGCAGAAATGCTGTTGCAAGAAGTGGGACAACAACCGACACAGACAAAACTTTTTTTCTATGGTGGAACACCTGGAGTAGTTGCAAAAGCCGCAGAATTTTGGCAGCAGCAAATCCCCAGCTTGAATATAGTCGGTACTAATTCTGGCTACCATACCCCAGAAGAAGAAGAGCAATTAAAACAAAGACTCACCCAATTGCAACCACAATTAATTTTTGTCGGTTTGGGAGTACCACGTCAAGAGTTATGGATTGCCCAAAACCGTCATTTATGCCCCCAAGCAATTTGGATTGGTGTTGGTGGTAGCTTTGATATTTGGTCAGGGAGCAAAACTCGCGCTCCTGCTTGGCTAGGAAATAACAACTTGGAATGGCTGTATCGGCTGTATCAAGAACCCTGGCGTTGGCGGCGGATGTTGGCTTTGCCGGAATTTGCTGTGAAAGCTTTTATTTATCGTTTGACTGCAAGAGGTGCAATATAGTGCTAATTGTCCAGACGCGATTTTTCGTGTCTGTATAAGCTATTTCTGTGTGTTATTACTGGCTGAAATACTTGGAGCTTTAACAAATTTTCATTTTTGGACTTTCAATTTGAGATTTCCAGGTAAAAGCAGGGAATCCTGGTTTTAAGATGAATATAAAATCACAAACTTCCGGCTATTTTGGTTGAGGACGTGAGGAAAGTTTAGCAATGCCAGTATTAACAACCCCAAAAACTACTGATAAATCAGTCAAAACAGAAGACCACAAAACTCAACAGCATAGTAGCAACGCAGCCGCAATAGTACAATTGCGCTCTGTGACAAAAACCTATACAAATGGCTGTCACGCCTTATTGGATGTCAATTTAGAGGTCAAAAAGAAGGGATTTTTATTTATCACAGGGCCAAGTGGTTCCGGGAAATCAACCCTATTAAAACTGTTGTACGGTCAAGAGTTAGCAACACAGGGTGATGTCATTGTTGATGATTGTAATCTCAAGACTTTGCGAGGCGATCGCTTGTCAAAATTACGGAGACGTATTGGTATAGTATTTCAAGACTATAAATTAATTCCGCAGCGCACAGTGGCAGAAAATATCACTTTTGTGTTGCAAGCTCAAGGATATACTCGTAAGGAAATTCACCGACGTTTAGAACCAACTTTAAAGCTAGTAGGTTTACTGACTAAAGCCGACTGTTTTCCCGACCAGCTGTCTGGGGGAGAACAACAACGGGTAAGTATTGCACGGGCGATTGTCGGCACACCTCCGTTACTCTTGGCTGATGAGCCAACAGGTAACCTTGATCCTGATAATTCTTGGCAAGTCATGCAGATTCTCCAAAAGCTAAATACCTTTGGCGCAACCGTAATTGTGACTACCCATGATGAACAATTAGTTCGTCGGTGCAATCATCCAGTCGTGCAAGTCCGTAATGGACGAATTTATCGACAATCGCCAAAAGTTAATCAGTGAACTTAGATATCACCGAGAAAGTATGTAGAGGCAAGTCGTGCTTAGTCTCTACAAGATTTTACCAAAGACGAATATTTGAATTGGGTCGATGTCATGAGGAAGAAATGGGCATCTTCAACTTTGTAGATAGAGGGTTCAAATTTGTAACTTTGCTCAATGGTAGCGATCGCCTGCAATCCAAAGCTTGTAAACTGTCTAAAGCCGCATCTCTAATCACTGTTTCCGGCTCCTGACTTAATAATAGTCGCAAGCATTGAACAACTTCTTCCTGCATTTGAGAATCAACACCCTGACTGATGATGATCTTGGTTAATTGCCGGACGGCTATCAAACGCTTCAAAGAGTCTGGTGCTGTTAAATTCACCAACAACTGATCAACCTTATTTTGCTGTTGGTTTCCATAAAAGCTAACGATTTGCCATATCAATAAAATTAAAGTTAATAACGTTCCCAAACCTTGCACAATTGCACCAGCCGCAATCCAGGAACTTTTGGAGTCAACCCAGATAGCAGCCGCCATGTATGTGGTAACGGTGGCAATACCGCCGCTACCTACCGCTAAGGCTAAACGAAAATTGGGGCTATTTAAGAACCCCCGCATCTGGGATAAGCGCACTTGCCAATCCCATTTCTGCATTGAGTAAACTAATAACATTACCCCAACGCCAACCAGAAGCGCCAATAGCAGTTTCCAGTTCCACAACAGCATCGCCAAAATAATTGTGAAAAATCCTAGAATGCCTCCCGGCCCAGACAAAGGCTTGAAAGTTCTTTGCTTTGGGCTTCCGGTCTTGAACTTAAAAAGCGACCAGTAAGGAATCTGGTTTATCCATTGTTGCCAAGAAAATGAAGCCTTTGCCACAGTGTTTACCTACTTAATTACAATAATGTTTCATCATAAATCCTTGTCTGGTAGTAATTACAAGCAAATACATTTTTTAGAAGAACCCAAAAATTACCTGCTGAATCTGACAAGGGCTAGAGGTGCAGAATTATTAGTTCGCCGATAATCACAATTGTGGGGAGTTTAAATCCAACAAGTCAAGCAACTATCCGTCACATCCAGCAACCATCACAAAAACTAATCAACACCTATGTTTCAGCCACAAGGATTTGAGCAACGCTCCATAATTACCTCACTAGGTAAGATGGTTTATTATACTGCTACCAGCTCACCTTGGCAGGATGATTCGACCGCCAAACAGGAGAGAGAAACTTTGGTATTCCTGCACGGCTTTGGTGGCGGGTCTTCTGCTTATGAGTGGTCGAAGGTTTATCCGGCCTTCGCTGCCGAGTATCGCATTTTAGCACCAGATTTAATTGGTTGGGGTAGGTCTGAACATCCAGCCCGAAACTACATGATTGATGATTATCTGACAACGATTCGGGAGTTTATCCAGCAGACTTGTACTGGGCCTGTGAAAGTGATCGCTTCTTCCCTGACTGCGGCCTTTACTATTCGAGTCGCGATCGCCTATCCTGATTTATTCGAGTCTTTATTTCTCGTCACACCAGCCGGACTTTCTGATTTTGGCGAAGACTACTCTCGCAGCGTTTTTGCCCAGATAGTGAGCGTTCCCATTGTTGACCGCCTGCTGTATAGCACTGGCATTGCTACGAGTGGCGGTATTCGTAACTTTTTAGAGCAACGGCAATTTTCCCAGTCTAATCGCATATACGAGGAAATCGTCGAGGCTTATCTCCAATCTGCCCAGCAACCGAATGCTGAATATGCCGCCTTGTCGTTTGTCCGTGGCGACTTATGTTTTGATTTATCTCTATACATTCAACAATTGACAACTCCCACCGCGATTATTTGGGGACAAAAATCAGAATTTACAGGCCCGGAAATTGGTCGTCGTCTTTCAAAGAATAATCCCCAAGCTATCCGAATATTTCAACCATTAGAGGATGTGGGATTAACACCTCAGTTGGAACTACCAGCCGTGACTATTGGATTAATTCGCCAATTTTTACCTCTGCTAGATTAGTTATCCATTTCTTACCTTGTAGAGACGCGATTTATCGCGTCTTCTTCTATTAGCGCTCTTCTATTACTCTCGGCAAATGAAAATCAGAAAACTTCATATTTGTAGGCTTTGTTCAACCCAACCCAATACTTTTTTGTTAAGGAATTTAGAGACGTTCCATCGAACGTCTCTAGAAGGATTTTCGGCTCACAAATTTGCCTAACCGAATAGTATTGCAACCCAACCTACATTTTTTTCTTTCATCAGAGTCCTAAAAGAGCATTAGTTATCTAACAATCGGACATCGATAACAGTAGAATTAAAGTTATAGTTAAAACCTTCTAATTCAAAGGTAGTACCAATTTTAACTTTACTATTACCAAATACCGGGCCGCTGTCAGTAACTTGGGCTTTACCTTCTAAAGTTAAAAGCATATCTGTACTGAAATTGTTTATCCTGGGATCTGGCAATTCTTTAACCGAACCATCTGGTTGGGAAACTGTTAAGGTTCTAGGTAATACTTGAATGGATTTGATATCAATCTGACCGTAGGGTTGATTCCGGATAATCACGTTAGTTTTACCGCCTTTGGTTAATCCTTTCTCAAATAACCGCTCAGGATCACGTACATTCAAACCGCGAACGGCTAAGTCTACCTCAATTGGTACGGTTTTAGTACCGACTTGGGCAACAGAACCAGTAGTTCCAGGAAAAACAAATATACCAATTATTACTAGTATAATTACCAATGCAGCACCTAAATCAAGGAGATTGATTTTGCCGAACAATCGTCCTTTGGAATCTAAAATAGCCATAGAAACTTTTCCTAGATAGAAGCAGAATA
>REBL01000129.1 GCA_007692755.1 Nodularia sp. (in: cyanobacteria)
CTCTGTTAGCGAAGCTCTCCCAAAGGGAGCAAGAGGCATTACGAATTACGAATTAGATTCCTGTCCCATGTTCTAGAAACTGAACTGTGGAATTACTTATGCCAAACCCAACTCCAAATTTATCATCCGTACTTGCAAAACCACAGCAAGACCAAAATAACCAGGTGGAAAACTCTAGTGCTGTTGTTGATCAGACACAGGTAGAAAAAGAAAGCAATGATTGGTTTTACGGTACAGAAGAACTGCTGGATGCTTTACCAAGGCTCTGGACACGTTCGATGCTGTACTTCCTGTTAGTATTTGCATCGATTATCTTACCTTGGTCGATGCTTACCAAAATTGATGAAACCGGCAGCGCTAGAGGGCGTTTAGAACCTAAAGGTGCGACGCATCAATTAGGAATTCCCGTTCCTGGTAGTGTGAAAGCTGTCAATGTTCAGGAAGGCGCAATGGTTAAAGCGGGACAGGTCTTGCTGGAGTTGGATTCTGATGTATTGGAACAAGATTTACAGCAGAGACAGACACAACTGCAAGGACTAAGCGATCGCCTAGCGCAACAAAAACTGCTAAAAAACCAATTGATGCTGGCGATCAATATCCAAGAACAACAAAATCAAGCCCAAGAATTGGAAAAAATGTCTCAAGTTAATCAGGCGCGACAAAACCTGGATGCGAGACGGAGTTCCTCTAACTTACAAAGGTTAGAAAGACAGGCTTTAGTTGAACAGGCTCGACAGAATATTAATTCTACCAAGACGGCTGAGAAGTTAGTCAATAGCCGCTTTAACAGAGATGTCGCCGAAGTGGGTCGCTATCGTGAACTGTACGAACAGGGTGCAATTCCGCAAATCCAACTGGTGGAATTAGAAAAGACAGCAGAGGAAAGCCAACGCTTGCATTTACAAGCACAATCTGAAGTCACCCAAGCCCAACTACGTTTAGAAGAAGAAACGAGCCGTTATCAAGCGACTGTTGGTCAAGTTGATGCGGATATTGAGCAAGCACAACTACGCCTGCAAGAACAGGAAAGCAGCTTTGAAAGCGTTGTCCAAGCCGGTAAATTAGCCGTGCTGAGAAGCCAGGAACAACTCAAAGACATGGAATCGCAAATCGGTAGCCTGGAATCAGAAATAGCTCAAACCAAGAGTCAGATTCAATCCTTGCAAATTCAACTCAAACAACGCATAGTGCGATCGCCTATTGATGGCATAGTTTTTGAGTTACCCATCAGTAAACCAGGGCCTGTAGTAGATCCAGGACAAATCGTTGCCCAAATTGCGCCGGAAAATAGTACATTGATTCTCAAAGCCCAGATACCCAGCCAAAATAGTGGTTTCTTAGAAGAGGGAATGCCAGTTAAAATCAAATTCGATGCCTATCCCTACCAAGATTATGGCGTGATGGAAGGGCGTGTGAGTTGGATTGCACCTAATTCCAGAGTTCAATCTAGCAACCAAGGCAGTATAGACACTTTTGATTTAGATATCACCCTAGATAAACCTTATGTACAAGCTGCTAACCAACGCGTTGCTTTGACTCCCGGACAAACAGCCACCGCAGAGGTAGTTATTCGTCAGCGTCGCGTCATTGATTTCATCTTAGATCCGTTTAAAAAATTGCAAGAAGGTGGTCTAGAACTTTAAACTACTAATTGGGTACAAAAAATGTACGTTGGGTTGACGCAAGGAAACCCAACATTTTTTCCATCCCTAGCCCCAGATATCTTTGGTTAATAATAACCCCTACTTTTTAGAGTTTTAAAACTTATAAATAGGGGTCGGCTATCATTTATTTTTAATTAAAAATCAGGTGATAAATTAAGGATATTTAGGAGGGTTAATTAAAATATTAAAACTATCATTAGATAGAGACGCTAAACCATATATCAAGCAAAGATGATGAATAAGATACTGGCTTATAAACAGTCAAAACTAAATTTAATTAGTTACTAATTGGAGGATTTCAATTATGTCAAATATTGTAAAAGTTTCTGCTGAAGACATTATTTACTATATAAAAATGGCTTGTCAAATCCCTGGAATATTAGAGGCGATCGCTACTCAGAAAATTATTGCCGAAGCCGCAGAGAAAGCAGGAATTGAAATCTCCACAGAAGAACTACAAACAGCAGCAGATGGTCTGCGTTTAGCTAACCGACTACTCAAAGCAGAAGATACTTGGAGTTGGTTAGAAAAACATCATCTTTCTTTGGATGACTTAGAAGAAATAGCCAAAATCAACCTCACCTCTTCCAAATTAGCTAATCATTTATTTGCAGACCAAATCGAACCATTCTTTTATGCTCATCAACCCAAATATTTTGGCGCAGTAACTTACGAAGTTATCTTAGATGATGAAGATTTAGCCCTAGAGCTATTTTATGCCCTCCAAGAAGGTGAAATCAGCTTCCAAGAAATCGCGCGTCAATACATCCAAAATCCCGAAACCCGTCGCGCAGGTGGATATCAGGGAATCCGCCGCCGGATTGACTTCCGAGCCGAGATTGCCGCCGCAGTTTTTGCCGCTAATCCCCCGCAAATTCTCAAACCAATCATTACACCCAAAGGAGCGCATATCATCGCCGTTGAGGAAATAATTAAACCAGAACTAGATGAGAACTTGCGTTTTCAAATTATGGGAGACTTTTTTAGCAATTGGTTACAGCAACAAATGACCACTGTAGAAATTGTGGCAAATCTTCAAGAAAATACGAATTCTCCAACACCAAACAACCTGGTAAAACCAGCATAATTAACAAAAATAACTTGTTTGAATTCTTCTAACGGCTAGCGTAACTAAGATATAAACACAAGTTATCAATCAACCAAAAATCCCTCTTCTTACCAAGGAGAGGGACAGATTTTACATAGCAAAACCAGGGTGAGATTTTTGCGCTATTCGATCAACGCTATAAGTAGCTGAAAAAAAATAACAATATCAAATACCCATAGGGTGTATTAAGTAAGTCGGCCAGAAAAACTCAATATACATGAAGAAATATAAATTGTTCGTAGTGAATTGACAAGCCTAAAACAGTGCATTAGACGTAGTTTGGGTTAAGCGCAGCGCAACCCAACGCAACCAATGATGTTGGGTTTTCCAAAACCTCAACTTAACCTACAATTTTTTGCAACATTTTAAGCTTGTCATTGTCAGTCCACCACTACACTTAATTGATCATTTATCAGCCTGATTTGGCTGAGATATGGGCAAAATAAAGTTATTTTCCAGTAGCTTTAAATAAGTTAGGCGGCAGATATATTTTGTAGGTTCATAACCCATAAAATGCAGGAATAAAACACAAGCCCAAGAATACTTACCAACAATAATAGCTTTAATAATCTGTCGCCAGCTTTCAGCACTAATTATATTTTCCGCAGGTTGATTCATATCAGAATTTTCTTCAGTCATCTACTACCGTTCACCTAGCAGGTAATTAACGAAAAGCCCTCATGAGAAAACCCGGTTTTCCATGCCCTCACAGTGATTTGAGATAGGCTAAAAACCGGGGTTATCTACTTTCACGAATGATTTAAAACTGCTATATCAGCGAAGAAATGAACCAGTCGAGAACTCAAAACTGCAAAGGAGTGAAGATATCTTCAGACTGGGGATTGAGGTAAGGACGTTGTAATTCAATTTCCAGCATAGAGAAATGTTTCAGAATAGATTCTAACCTACCTGCTGGCGTATCATTATCTTGCTGCCAAACATCAAGTAAAGCATTAGCAATAATTTGACAGCGGTTCATCCCAAAACTTTCACGATCTGTGAATTTGCTGTTTGGTTCCTCCGCGAGAGCTAACCCTGGCGCTAGTAATTTGGTAAACAAAGGCACTGTTTCACCAAAATGTATTTGATTTTCTCTATACACCCTTTCTAATACTGGGCGAACAACCTCATAGTTGTGCTTGTCAAAGTAAAGCACTGCTGAGTCACAACGTCCATAATCTGTAGGATTATATAGGGCTTTAAATGTGAAGGAAATTGGCAACGCATTGAGTTGGGTAGTCAAACCATCCATAACAGCAACTGCACCATCTGGGGATAAATTAAAGTAGATTCGCACTATTTCATTATCACCATGAGCAGCTGCATTGCTAACTGCCATATAAAATCCATTTTGCACCACATTTTTGGGCAATTTGATCGGAACTAAACTACCGATAGTCACAGCTTTATCTTCTGGTCGCAAGTGAATATCACGCTCAATGTGTACCGTTAAACCACCCTTATGCACTGCCAAAGCGCCATCTGTTTCTTCTTTAATTACTAGCCAATCGTCGCTGAAGTAGCCTTCACTTCTGTTGCTTTCATGTAAGCGGTCATAAAAATTGATATCTACACCCAAAAAGCTATTATTTTCTAAGTCTTGGTTCAATGCTACATTATTTGTAGACTCTCCATCTGATGAAAGATTGAGATCCTCTTTCAATGAACCATTGTAATAGACACCATAAAGAAAACTACGCAATTGCAGACCTAAATACTTATTCTGGAGGTCTAAGGGCAATTTTTGAAAGCGGGAAATTGCTTGCTCAGTTAATTCTACACTTTTATAGTTTGGGTGCTTAATACAATGATGAGAAACGATTTCAACTTTATGAATAATATCGTGTATTGATGTCTGCAAAGGCTCAGGAATATTAGCTAGTTGAGTTTGTAGCGAATCTAATAGTTGCATAAGAGATTGCCTGTAAATAAGAGAGTGTGTTGAAAAGTTTTGTAGAGACGCGATTTATCACATCTTCCAAACGTTTTGTAGAGACGCGATTTATCGCGTCTTCTTTCTTCCAAACGTTTTAGCGTGCAGATGAATATTCTGTGGGAGTCAAATCGGAAGCATCCATACCGAAGATAGTTGGAATTGATGCTTCTGGACGACACAATAAACTCTTGGCAACTTGAAGCATACTAATACCTGGATTACCAAAGGTTTTTTCGTGCTGGAGTGTGGCTTGAATAGATTGAATTAAGCCTAAACCGCAAAACTGCACTACTCGCTGTAAGAAATCAGGACGATGCTCTAAAATTTCGGGGAATTCAGCCAAATAAGCTTTAACTAAAGCAGCGAGTGAAGGACGCAGTGTTTGTAAAGGCGTTGTAGCTAGGCGTAAAGATTCTTCAATTTCCATCCCTTTACCAACAACTACGCTATATAGCCACAATTGCAGGTAACTAGAGAGCAATGAGCCTAAATCATTAGCGGGATCTCCCCAAGAACAGCGTTCCCAGTCAATTAAGCGAATCATGCTTTGGTCTGAGGACGAGCTATTTAAATTCACATCTTCCCAATTTAAGGAGATAAGAATGTTGTTCAGCTTCATGTCGTTATGAGTCAAACAGAAGGGAGTATAAGAATTACCCAATTCTGCGATCGCTTGACCCAAACTGTCGTAACGTTGATATAGGGCAAAGAATTTCAGCCCATCAGATGGAACATTACCAAAGATTTCCGGCGTAATCCGATCCATTCTATGATTTAGTTTTGGTGCATCCTCATTCGGTGCATCCTGGGAATTGACAAAGAATTCCCGGTACTCTGGACGCTGAATACTGACACGATGAATCAATGCCAAAATGGTTCCAACTTTTGTCGCAACTTGTGTGGGAAAGATGTTCTCTTTGGTGTAAAAATCCGCCACATCGCGATAGTTATTGAGATAGTTGAAAATAATGATCGAATTCTCAGCATCAAAATGTACAGCCTCTGAAAGCAAAGGATGTATGTAGCTAAGTTCTGGGTTTTTTTGTAAAAACTCATGAATTCGCCATTCCTGCACAAACTCGCCAGCAGTTTTTCCTTCTCGGTTGTGACGCTCTTGCTTAACTAAAAGTTTTTTGTCCTCTGGTAAGCTGAGTAATAAGTTAAAGTTTTTCGCGGGTTTTAGTTCAATATTACTCGATGAACGTTCTTCTTGAGTACATAGTCCCAGGGGAATTAGGTAGTCAAAAAGATTTTGATAGCTTAATAAAAATGGCATGGCGTTAAATACTCCTCAGTAATGTGAAAACTTGTTGCTGGTTAATCAAGAAGCTGTAAAACCAGAGGATTCCTATCCAAGCATTGATTGCACACAACATTTTCTTAGTCATCATGTCAATTTAAATTTAATAATTAGAAAGGGAAAAAATGCTCAGGTACAAAGTTAAACTCGGTCGTAGTCATAAATGATTGGACTAGGGACGTAATACTGTAGATGGCAAATACTGATAACATAAAATCCATCAGCCTATAAGTAAAATTCAGCATTTGATGGAATGCATAGTCAATTGCATATTGATTACCCCCATATACAGATATAGAAGACATATCTGTTATTTCGATTAAAAAACTTTCTAAGTCAGTCGGGTGTAGTTCGGAAATTATAATTCCTGCCATTTACTTGATTCCTACACAAATGATTGGTTAATGAGTTAATCCAAGCTGTGTTTTGTAAGCATCAGCTTAATCATTATTCAACTAATGTGCTATTCTGGCTCAAGTTAAACTGTTATTTCCCAGGTTTCACCAACACAAAATTAATTTGATTTAGGTGATTGAGCGATTGTGACTATTCCCGAAACATTGACCAATCAGTAGGACTTAATTAAGATATGTGTTCTAGCCTTAATTAAGTTCCAATTCACTTGTCGAATTACGGCATATATTTTTCAATTGGGCTGGCTTTCAGAGGTTTTATTTATTCAAAAACCTGATTAAGATAAGAGTTGGCAACTTTAGATCATTTGTGATTTTTTTTGTTTCACTTGAGTCTGCCTTTTGAGCTTTCATTGCTGACTTTTTACCTTTAATCTCAAGACAGCCATCAAGATTAATAGTTAACTACAAAGCTAGAAGCGCCGCCCATACCCATACCCATAATGCGGTTGACTATATGACTTGGCTACATAAGTAGCATGACCTATAGCATATGTACCGACAAATGTTCCAGCTAATGCAGTGAATGTAATTATGCCGCCGACAACGTTATATTGACCCTGAGAATTAGAATCGATATCGCTCAGTTCATTAAGAAAGCTTTCGGAATCGTTGAACAGTTCAGAGCCAGTAGCGTATAGTTGAGAAAGAGTGATAGTTGCCATGACTTACTCCTAAAAGACTTGTGGAAGTTAGACGGTACATTACCGAATCTGGCTGGCTCTTAGGGATGATTGGGAATCAAACAGTACCTTTCATCCCCAAAGAGCTATTTATTTGAGTTGTTAACTAAAGTGATTAGTAAACGAATCCTAAACTGAAGGATTTAGCCAAGATAGTTACGTGTTCAATGGCATATACAGTGACAAAGGCTTCAGCTAACTTGGTCAATGTGATGGGGTTACTAACGCCTGTAGCGTAGCCAATTTGTCCACCAGAGATAGAATCAACATCGCTGAGTTCATTCAAGAAACTTTCAGAATCGTTGAACAGTTCCGAACCAGCAGCGTGTAATTGAGAAAGTTTGATATTAGCCATGATGTACTCCTAAAAGACTTGTGATGACTTGTTTATTTCAGTGAAAATCGAGAGCGTTGAATTTGGCTGACTCTTAGGGATGATTAGTACAAAGAATGCCTTTCATCCCCCAAGAGCCATTTATTTCAAAGTGATTAGTACACAGTTACACTGAAGGATTTAGCCAAGATAGTTACGTGTTCAATGGCATATATAGTTACAAAAGCTTCAGCCAACTTGGTCAATGTGAAAGGATTGCTAGCGCCTGTAGCGTAGCCAACTTGTCCACCAGAGATAGAATCAACATCGCTGAGTTCATTCAAGAAACTTTCAGAATCGTTGAACAGTTCCGAACCAGCAGCGTGTAATTGAGAAAGTTTGATATTAGCCATGATGTACTCCTAAAAAACTTGTGATGACTTGTTGCTTTCAGTGAAAATCGAGAGCGTTGAATTTGGCTAACTCTTAGGGATGATCGGGAATCAAACAGTACCTTTCATCCCCCAAGAGCTATTTATTTGAGTTGTTAACTACTGGAGTTTAGTAAACGAATCCTAAGCTGAAGGATTTAGCCAAGATAGTTACGTGTTCAATGGCATATACAGTGACAAAGGCTTCAGCTAACTTGGTCAATGTGATGGGGTTACTAACGCCTGTAGCGTAGCCAATTTGACCACCAGAGATAGAATCAACATCGCTGAGTTC
>REBL01000221.1 GCA_007692755.1 Nodularia sp. (in: cyanobacteria)
GCAGCATTATCTTTTCTGATGACCGGGGACGCTACATTAAGCCCATGTTACCCAAGGGGAAAGTCCGCCGCATTGCGGTAGATGCGACCTTGAGGGCGGCTGCACCTTATCAAAAAGCTAGAAGGGAAAGACAGCCAAATAAAAAAGTTGTTGTTGAGCAAGGTGATATTCGTTCTAAGCGTTTGGTACGCAAAGCCGGAGCCTTGGTAGTATTTGTCGTGGATGCTTCTGGTTCAATGGCTCTTAACCGGATGCAGTCAGCCAAAGGTGCTGTTATGCAACTGTTAACAGAAGCTTATCAAAACCGTGACCAAGTAGCTTTAATTCCCTTCCGAGGAGAACAAGCAGAAGTATTATTACCCCCAACACGTTCCATAGCCTTAGCCCGTAACCGCCTAGAAAGACTACCTTGTGGCGGTGGTTCGCCTCTAGCACATGGTTTAACTCAAGCCGTCCGTGTGGGTGTAAATGCCCAAATGAGTGGAGATATTGGGCAAGTTGTGATTGTCGCCATAACTGATGGGCGGGGTAATATTCCCTTGGCGCGTTCCTTGGGTGAACCTTTAGAACCGGGAGAAAAACCAGATATTAAAGCTGAATTGTTAGAAATTGCTGCGAGAATCCGAGCCTTGGGGATGCAACTATTGGTAATTGATACCGAGAGCAAATTTGTGTCTACTGGTTTTGCTAAAGAGTTATCGCAAACAGCCGCAGGTAAATATTATCATTTGCCCAAAGCCAGCGATAAAACCATTGCTGCTATGACCAAAGGTGCGATCGCTGATTTAAAATCACGATAATTAGTTTAGTCATTAGTCATTCGTCCTTGTGAGGATTTTGACTTTTGACTTAGGATTTTACTGTACAGACGCGATTTATCGCGTCTCAGAAAAGAAGCACTGTTTAAGACCCTGTTGGCAATGTTTGTGGTTGTAAATAGCAAATTAGATCCTGGATGCCTTTTTGCAAATATCGCGTTACTGTCATCGGACTAGTACCAATATTCTTCGCAGCATCTTTGCGAGACAGTTCTTTTAAAAACACCATTTCCACAGCCATCCGGGGCTTGTCTTCTAACATATTAATTGCCCCTTGGAGTTGTTGCCGTTCTTCATCTTGCTGCTGAAGGACAATAGAACGGGGACAAGGCAGAGCCTCACCCAGTGTGATTTGGCAATCAACATAATGGGCCGCGGTAGCATCTAAACTCAAAGGCATCCGATTTTGCGCTGCTAATTTAGTTTCTTGCCATTCTTGTACAGAGACGTGCAGTTGCTCGGCAATTTCCGTATCTCTGGGAGAGCGACCCAAAGAAACTGCTAATTCTTTGCGAACTTTTTGCCCATCATTGTACAGTTCTTGCCAACGACGGGGGATTTTTAATAGACTACTGCGATCGCGTAAAAAGTGCAGCATCTCACCTCGAATGTATGGCACAGCAAAGGAACTAAACGCATATCCTTGGCTAGGGTCGAAGCGTTCAATGGCTCTAATTAAACCAAAATAACCGATTTGTTCTAAATCTTCATAAGGTTCATTACATTGATGGCTGAACTTATGAGCTATCTTTCTGACTAAGCCTGTATGTAACTGTACAAGTTGATTACGAAGTTTAATAGAGGGATTCTGGTGGTATGAGTGCAATAGCTCCATACCATCAATTCGCATAGAGGACTCATCTGTTGCCATATAAAAATTCCTTTTTTATAACTCCTTTTTCTCAAAAAAATGGAGTTGCGTATATTGCCTTCAAATCTCTCATTATTTTCCTTAGTCAAGGCTGATTAAACCATAGTCGTTTTACTGAAATTAGAAAATATTCTACTATGGTCATCAGTGTTATTACTTAAAAAATATATTTTTATATGTTGCTAATTATTTTATTTTTCGAGTTAGTAACTGATCCCCCCAAAATGTTGCGCTTTTGCAACAGAAGCTAGCTATTTAGGCTAAAAAATGCATATTTCCATAATCACCGTATTTTTTCAGTAAAAATACATAATTTCATACTAAATTGTGTGCAAAAATTGCATCTATAAATGAGGGTGACAAGGAAAGAAAGAGTCTACAGGTAGCTTGTGTGTCAGTCGGGGTTTTATATCCACGTAGGAAAAAATCCTGAATTTTGAATTGTTTAATCCCCCTCAACATTTCTCAGCGTGAACTTTGGCTGTTCGCCGCAAAAGTCGGTAAAAATGGAATTAAACCGAAATATTTATCTCAAAGAATCAACTTATGAGCAATACCAGCAACTTTCGTGACGCTATTCGTGAGGCCAAGACTCAAACCCTGATTGGCCCAAACGTCATTGCCAATGCCCTACCCTTTGTCGGTGGCGGTCTTGTCCTAACCGCCTTGGGAACCTATGGTGGTCTAGGCGTTATCCGTACCAACCCCGGTATTTTCTTTCCCACCTTCATCGGTGCAATGATTATGCAGTTAATTCTGTTCTTTGTTGCCCGAAATGTTGCGGAAAAAGGTAACAAAGGTTTGGCACTGCCTCTACTAGCAACTTATGGTCTCTTATCGGGATATACCCTCAGTGGCATAGTATTCGTTGCCTTGCAAACCCAAGGCGTTGGCATTCAAGGCATTGGTATAGCTGCCCTCGGTTGTGGCGTTACCTTTATTGTCGCTCGTCAAATTGGTTCCAACCTCTCCGAACAGGATGGGATGGCTTTGACAAAAACTATCAGTCTAGGTGTAATTGCCTTGGTTGTCGTCTGTCTTGCCCAATTTGCATTTGCCATGTTTGGTGTTTACACGCCCAGTTGGTTAGAAATTGGGATCTCAGGTTTAGGGGTTCTCCTCTTTGTGGGAGTATCTGTGGTTGATTTCTACATCTTGCCCCGTACTTATAGCGATGACCAATATCTCCCTGCTGCTTTGTCGATGTACCTCACCTACGTCAATCTGTTTGTGTTTATCTTGCGGTTACTAATTGCCCTGAATGGTCGTGATTAAACCTTGTCTACTTTGAGAACTGTAGTTCTTAGTCAAGATGGTGAGATTGCTTCCTTACGTCGCAATGACAAAAACTCCATTTTTCATGATGGACAAGGTTTAAGCTAAAACACATCTACTTTTCTCCATCAGATTGACTGAATATCTTGTGGGATGGGCAAGATGCCCATCCTCACAATCATCAAAATTAATAATTAATTGTCCACCGTGGTTCATAAATAGTAACCACGGTGTTCTGTGGCAAGATAAAGAAAGGCAATTTTATGATATAATATTGAATTGACCTTCTTTAGCAAGGACTATGGAAGTATTAGAACTTAAACGCGAAATCGAAATATTGTCCGGTCGTCTGGGTAAAGCCCAGGACTATCTTTGACATACCTGCACTTATTGCCAAAATTCAAGATTTAGAACAAATAGCAGCACAGCCAGAATTTTGGAATGACCAAACCCAAGCACAACAAATCCTGCAAGAACTTAACGACCTCAAAGCCCACCTCCAGCAATATGAGCAGTGGCGTTCTAGTCTCGAAGATACCAAAGCAGTTGTTGAACTGTTGGAGTTAGAAACCGACGAGGCACTATTGCAAGAGGCAGAATCGACAGTCACCAAGCTTAATCGTGAACTCGACCAGTGGGAATTACAACAGTTACTCTCTGGCCCCTATGATGCAGAAGGGGCAGTGTTGACAATCAATGCTGGTGCTGGTGGCACAGATGCCCAAGACTGGGCATTTATGCTGATGCGGATGTATACGCGTTGGGCAGAATCCCACGGTTACAAAGTCAGTTTAGCCGAAGAATCAGAGGGTGATGAAGCCGGAATTAAATCAGCAACCCTAGAAATTACTGGTCGCTACGCTTATGGTTACCTGCGCTCAGAAACAGGCACTCATCGCTTAGTACGCATTTCCCCCTTTAATGCTAACGGTAAGCGGCAAACCAGTTTTGCTGGCGTGGAAATTATGCCGCAATTAGATCATTCTGTACAACTAGATATTCCCGAAAAGGATTTGGAAATTACGACATCCAGGGCTGGTGGTAAAGGTGGGCAGAATGTCAACAAAGTAGAAACAGCAGTACGAATTGTTCACCTACCCACTGGCATTGGAGTCCGTTGTACAGAAGAACGCTCTCAACTGCAAAATAAAGATAAAGCTCTGGCACGCCTGAAGGCTAAACTGCTGATCATTGCCAAAGAGCAACGAGCGCAGGAAGTCGCCGAAATTCGAGGTGATATGGTGGAAGCTTCTTGGGGAAACCAAATTCGTAACTATGTGTTTCACCCTTACCAAATGGTCAAAGATTTGCGTACCAACGTAGAAACAACTGCGATCTCAGATGTTATGGATGGCGACCTCGATGCGTTTATTCAAGCCTATCTGCGGCAAGAAAATCAGTTGGTAGAAAGCACTCCTGCCTAAGATGAGCAGGGAGTAGGGTGCAGGGTGCGGAGGGAGTTTGAAATTACTTTCCACTCCCATCTGCGTAAACTGTTAAATTTATATGTACAAGATATTTTTGGTCAAATTATTATGAGCAACTCGCCGTCACCCAAACCTAGCTACGTGAAACTGGCTATGCGGAATATGGTTCGTAAGGGAGGCACTTCCATGAAACATTTTGCGCTTACCACTATCGGGCTTTTAGCTGTCTTCGTAGGTCTTGCTTACTTAACTCACTGAGAATAAACCAAAATCGCCAGTTTTGAGGAGAGTTGATAGCTAGTGCGAGTTGAACTAGATGTGCAAGATTTGTTTGAGGAATCTTCCCCCAAAGAAGCTATAGATTTTGGGGATAAAGATATTCGAGTCGCTACGGAAACTTGGGACGACTGGTTTCATCGCTGGTTGGAAAATCTAGAGCCTCATCTTCCGCCAGCGCCCAGTTATGAAATAGGGCTGCGTTTGACAGATGACGCGGAAATTCAGTCACTGAATGCTCAATATCGTCTTCAAGATAAACCCACAGATGTTTTGTCTTTTGCGGCCTTAGAGGTAGATTTTCCTCAAATTCCGGAAATGCTGGCTGCGCCTTTGTATCTAGGTGATATTGTAATTTCGGTAAATACGGCTCAACGTCAAGCTCAACAGCAGGGGCATAGTTTGCCGACTGAGTTAGCTTGGTTAGCAGCTCACGGGCTACTGCATCTGTTGGGTTGGGATCATCCAGATGAAGAACAGTTGATGCAAATGCTCAAACAGCAAGTAATATTACTGAAGACAATAAGTATTGATATTGACATAGAATATTAAAGGTTATTTATGTCTGTAAGTGTTTATAATACTTCTGTAGAAAATTGGTTCAAAGTTAATTAGATCATCAAATCAGTAAAATTCTGCTGTAATTACCCTATCCTTTTACTTTTAGGCTTATGTCCCAACAAGTTTCCTCTCCATCCACACCAAACAGCCTACCAACGCTAATTACTAAGGAACGGGAACTATCCTGGCAAGTTGCCTCTAATTTATTCGTGAGCTTTAAATATGCCTGGGCTGGAATCAGCTACAGTTTTCACACTCAACGCAACTTTCGCATTCACCTTAGTGTATGTGCCTTAGCGATCGCCTTAAGCATTTTCTTGCGTCTACAAGCGGTAGAAATTGCCATCATTGGTATAACTAGCGGTCTAGTGTTGGCATTAGAATTACTGAATACAGCAGTCGAGTCTGTTGTAGACTTAACAGTGAAGCAGACATACCATGAATTGGCAAAAATCGCCAAAGATTGCGCTGCTGGGGCTGTGCTGGTCTCTGCCTTGGTAGCTTTACTGGTTGCAGGTACACTCTTGCTACCGCCTTTGGTGATTTTAATTATGTCAAATTTCTAGGTTTGCTTGTAATCCCACACTGATAATATTTTAAAGGTGGACATACTTGTGAGATGTCTTCTTTATGTCCGCTTGAGGCAGGGCATCAGTTGGTATGTATAGTTATTTGCGATGATTAATAACTATAAATATTATTGGTGAATAAACCAGGAGTTATCAGCTTTGATTATAGTCATCGATAATTATGATAGTTTTACATATAACTTGGTGCAGTATTTAGGAGAACTAGCAGCAGAGTTCCCTGTGGCATCAGATATTCAAGTTTTTCGCAACGACAAAATAACAGTAGACAAAATTCGAGCCTTAAATCCTGAGCTTGTAGTCATTTCTCCTGGGCCTGGTCGTCCAGAAAATGCGGGCATCTCGCAAGATTTAATTAAACAGCTAGGTCACAACTTACCAATTTTGGGTGTCTGTTTGGGGCATCAAAGTATTGGTCAAGTATTTGGTGGTAAAATCGTTGCGGCTACAGATTTGATGCATGGTAAAACTTCCCAGGTGTCTCACACTGGGGTAGGTGTTTTCCAGGGATTAGAAAATCCGATGGTCGCAACCAGATATCATAGTCTGGTCATTGACCGTGATACCTGCCCAGAAGTCCTAGAAATCACCGCTTGGGTTGAAGATGGCACTATTATGGGAGTGCGACACCGGAACTATCCTCACATTCAAGGCGTCCAGTTTCATCCAGAGAGTGTTTTAACATCTTCAGGAAAGCAGTTATTACGCAACTTTCTGGAACAATTACAGTTAAGAGAGTGATTAATGAAACGACGACAGTTGATAGGCTATGCTGGGGCGGGGTTAACCACAGCAATAGTTACTACTTTGGGTTTGCATCTGAAAGCTGACGCGCAATCTAGCGGTTTATCAGTTCAGTGGTTGGGTCATACTTGCTTTCTATTTACTGGTAGCGGGATGAGGATTCTTGTCAATCCATTTCAGGCAATTGGCTGTACAGCTGGCTATCGTCCACCGCGAGTCGAGGCAGATTTAGTATTGATTAGCAGTCAATTGCTAGATGAAGGTTCAGTGGATGGAATACCCGGCAATCCTAAGTTATTATATGCACCCGGTGCTTACGAGTTTCAAGGTATTACGTTACAGGGAATTGCCATAGATCATGATCGCAAAGGTGGTAGGCAATTCGGCACCAATACTGCTTGGCGTTGGCAGCAAGGGGGAATTAATATCTTACATTTAGGAGGAGCTGCTGCACCTATTTCCACTGAGCAAAGGATCATGATGGGTCGTCCTGATGTGGCGTTAATCCCAGTTGGAGGCAGTGCTAAAGCGTATAATGCCGAAGAAGCCAAGCTGGCGACTGGGGTGTTAAATCCTAGATTGGTGATTCCCACTCACTACCGTACACAAGCTGCTGATGATGCGGCGTGTGATATTTCCCCAGTGGATGAATTTCTCACTTTGATGCAGGGCATGACAGTACGTCGTGGGAATAGTGATACTATTGCCATTAGCCCGAATAATCTCCCAGAAAATAGTGAGATTCAGCTTTTAAGCTACAAATTTTAAACTCTTAGGTCTAAAAACACAAAAGTTTTGACGCAACTGATCAAATAGATAGTTGCGTAAATTTTTGTTCATGTAGCGTGCCGGAGGTTCCCTTTTGGCTTCCCTTTCTGGGGCGCTACATCTTGCACTTGTCGCCATAACCCGCCGGAGGTTCAAACCCCCGTCTAATAGCGAAAGTCGTCTAAAGACGACTGGGGAAAGATTTCAGTCCATTTTAATGGACTTTAGCTATGACATATTTTTTATAAACATGATTTTTAATGATGTCAAAACCTCTGTAGAGACGTTCCATGGAACGTCTCTACTGTTTAAGCAACGCCTAATTTAGACTACCGATATCCAAACAGAATATCCAAACAGAAGGCTTAGGCAGTAAACCATTCTGGGGTGAGTCTATCTTCTTCAGCAATAAAAGACTCAGTTGCTGTTGTGCCATTCATAGACCAAATTCTATCTACACCTGTTTGTTGGTCACGCCAGTAGATATCAGTTGTGCCATTACCATCAAAGTCGCCCAATGATAGGGTCAATCCAGGAGTAACGCTTGGTAAGAAAGCTTCACTAGCTACTGTTGTGCCATCCATCAACCAAGCGGTGTTCTCACCAGTTACCTGATTATGCCAGAAGATATCTGTCTTACCATCGCCATTGAAGTCACCAATAGAAGATGTCCAGGATGAGTCTAGTGTGGCTAGGGCTGCTTCTGTAACGAAGATACCATTCATTGTCCAAACTTTGTTCTCACCTGTTTCTGCATTGCGCCACAGAATATCAGTTCTCAGGTCACCGTTGAAATCGCCAAGGGTAAAATCCCAGCCTGTGTCTTGTGATTGCAGATTAAACTCGGTTTTGTTATTGCCATTCATAAACCAGACTTTGTTCTCGCCGGTTGTTTCATTGCGCCAGAAGACATCACTTCTGCCGTTACCACTGAAATCAACGATAGTGGGAGCAAATGATGTGTCTGTGGTTTCTATAAGGACTGCATCAGTAATTGTGGTGCCGTCCATTGTCCAAATACCATTTTGACCGGTTTGAGCATTATGCCAGAAAATATCGGTCTTGCGATCGCCATTGAAATCGCCAATGCTAGCCGTCCAAGTTGGGTCAACTGTTTCCAGTGCGATTGTATTGGCAATTCGTGTGCCATCCATTAGCACAATGCGATTCTCACCTGTTGCTTGGTTACGCAATAAGAAGTCAGTCTTGCCATCACCGTTGAAGTCGGCAATTTGGTAAGTCATGGATGATAGGTCAAATTGACCGAGGGAAGCCTCTTCGATAATCCTGGTTCCATCCATTAGCCGAATGATGATTTCACCTGTTTCAGCATTTACCCAAAGTTTATCTGCTTTGCCATTACCGTTGAAATCAGGGACTATAGCCGCACTGGTTAAGTAAGGATTAGGGTTAGGGTTAGGGTTTGCTCCTCCAATCAAATTGGGAATATTTATATTGTCCAATAGTGAGGAGCTATTGCTACTGGGTAAAGTAGTAGTCAATCCGTCGCTTTGCTCTGAGTTAAAATAGTCTACTAAAACACTTGATTTTAGCAATGATTCATCATATGAACTTGTTTTTTGCTGGGCAGTCATAGGGTGTTTTTATGAATTGTTGTCATCCAAGTTTTAGCTTTTTCTTTCTCTCTATTTCTGTAACTAAAAAACATTTTTTATGATTTAAATAAAGTGCTTTAAACATTTATTTTTTATAAAGGTCAGCTTTTGCATACATTTGTGTTTTTCATGAATGATTGCATGATTGAAAATTGTGTCATGATTTATAGATAATAATTTAATAGTTGCTTCCTGAAACTATCATGAAATAACTATATTTAGATAGGGGTAAAGCTTCTCAAACATAGTGTTATTATAAATACATTAAAAACACTATGTTTGAGTTAAATACAGATGTTGGTAGGGGTGTAAGCCATTAATAAGTTAAATATTGGCTAAAATAATTGCAATTAGAAACAACCTTCCCTAGCCTACAGTTGTCTAATGTGTAGAATAATACTAAAACTTACAAATTGATTAGTTATGCAAGCAGAATATCAGCAGCGTCGCGATCGCTTAATGGCAAAAATTGGTAATGGTACGGCGATTTTTCGCAGTGCGCCAATGGCAGTCATGCACAACGATGTCGAATATACTTATCGCCAAGACAGTGATTTTTTCTATCTGACTGGGTTTAATGAACCGCAAGCCGTAGCAGTATTAGCACCACACCATGCAGAACATCGGTTTGTGTTGTTTGTCCAACCGAAGGATCGAGAAAAGGAAGTTTGGACTGGTTATTTATGTGGGGTGGATGCAGCCAAGGAAAAGTATGGTGCTGATGCAGCTTACCCCATTGCTGAACTAGAGGAAAAGTTGCCTCAGTATTTGGAAAAAGCTGATCGCATTTACTATCATTTAGGACGCGATCGCACTTTTAATGATAAAATTCTTAGAGATTACCAAAATCTACTGCGGACATACCCCAAACGTGGTACGGGACCGACTGGTATTGAAGATACTGGAACAATTCTCAGCAGCATGAGATTGGTGAAAAGTGAAGCCGAATTGCAATTGATGCGCCAAGCTGCGGACATCGCTGTGGAAGCACACAATCGCGCTAGGGAATTTACCGCACCTGGACGTTATGAGTACGAAATCCAGGCGGAAATAGAACATACCTTTAAGTTACGGGGTGGAATGGGGCCAGCTTATCCTTCCATTGTGGCTTCTGGTGTGAATGCCTGTGTATTACATTACATTGAAAATCATCGGCAAATGCAGGATCAGGAATTGCTACTGATTGATGCTGGTTGTGCTTATGGTTATTACAACTCTGATATTACCAGGACATTTCCCGTAGGTGGTAAGTTTACACCAGAGCAAAAAACATTGTATGAGATTGTCTTAGAGGCTCAAAAACAGGCGATCGCTCAAGTAAAACCCGGTAATACTTTTAACGCTGTCCACGATGCTGCTGTGCGTGTAATCACAGAAGGCTTGGTAGAACTTGGCATTCTCAAAGGTGAAATTGACAAGTTAATTGAGGAAGAAAAATATAAACCTTATTATATGCACCGTACCAGCCATTGGTTAGGCTTGGATGTCCATGATGTGGGTGTTTATCAACATGGTGAAGATAAACCGCAGATTTTGCAACCTGGTCAAGTGCTAACAGTGGAACCAGGACTTTATATAGTTCCAGATACCAAACTAGCAGAAGACCAACCAGAAACTCATCCTCGTTGGGTGGGTATTGGGATTCGCATTGAAGATGATGTTTTGGTAACGCCTACAGGACATGAAGTTTTAACGGCTGGGGTTCCCAAGGAAGTGGCTGAAGTGGAAAGATAATAGAAATGGGGATGGTATACACCGTCCCTGTTCAGTTATCAGTTATCAGTCAAGAGGGATAATTAGGCTTGTTCACTATTGACTGATTGAAGTGCGATCGCATATTTGTTCTACGGAAATAGAAACATCTGGAAATGCCAGTGGTTGAATTGTTCCTGTAGTTAATGTTTGTTTTGTGGCATATTCTCCATCTAGGATGTCTCTAAACACCACTAAATGTAACTTTTTGAGATTTACAACCCAATACTCTAAAATACCTGCTGCGGCGTATATTTTGGGTTTTAATTCTAAATCTTTCTCTAAACTAGAGTTAGCATACTCAATTAACCAGAAAACATTTTCTGGATAGGGATGATGTTCTCGATACTCCCGTCCTAAACTTTGGACAATGGCCAGATCAGGTTCAGGTTCCGAGTTGTTGGGTAGGGTAATGGGTTTAGCTTGACGTATTGTGGCACGCGTACCTAAGAAATCTGTGAGATACTGACCCGCTTCATGGCTACAATAAGCATGGGGTTCTCCTTCTGGCGACATTTCGACGATTTCTCCTTCCAGTAATTCCACCTTGCGATCGCACAAAATACCCGCGTCAATCATGCTGTGATAATCGTCAATTGTCCACTTAGCCACAATCACATCCATGACGATTGAATCCTCCCAATGATGCTTTCATCTACTATACACCTGTGCTGATTCAGTCTGTGGTGTGCTGTAATTCCTCTTCTGGGTAGTAGCAGTAAAGACCAAACTATCCAAATATGTATATGTATGGACGTATCTTAAATTCATTAAAATATAAAACCTCAGATGGTAGACATTAACAAGCATTCCCAGCCAAAATTGTTAGGTGCAGGTAGATCAGGAAAAGTTTATTTAGTCAATACCTCTGAAGGTCAGATTGCTAGAAAAATCTTCTTTGAGGATAAGATAGCCAACCTAATTCATTATTTTTTCTTTGGTGTTCCCAATCCTTACGTTTGGAACCAAAACGCCTTAAGCTGTGCTTTTTATCGCCGCAAAATATTAAAGCAACTGGTTAAATTTTGGTTTGGTTCTCAACTCAGAGTTGCTGACGCATTCGCTATGGGGTGGAATGAAGAATTTAAAGCCTATCAATTAGATACAGAATTTATTCAAGGAAGACACGTTGAACTACACCAACCTTTTAATCAAAATCAAGATGAAGAGTTGCGGGAATTAGTTCACGTTATTATGATACCTTTGCAAAAATTACTAATAAAATCTGGCTTTGATGGTCTGGTTTGGCAAGCTGGTAAAGGTAGTCCCACAGCTTTAAACAATTTTTTATTAGAAAGTCATATAGCAGAAAAATATGTTTTTGTATTTATAGACTGTGAGTCTGGTGTTCCGGCCTTATTCCCTATTAATTTTTTCACACTTTTCTCATTTTACTTACCCAAGGCATTTAAACATAGAAGTCCATTATTTGATCATGTGGATATTAATAAATTGAAGCAATATATCTCTCAGGAAAAAGTTAATTTAGAAGATGTATTAGGAACTGAAGAATATTTAGAGATTTTAGAACAGGTAGAACATCTCGAATATAATCAAAAAAAATGGAAATCAATGAGGAGGTTTGATAGAAGTATTAAATATCAATTACACAAAGGTTCTATCACTGAAGAACAGGCTAACTGGTTTTCGCAATATCCTTTGATTTGGTATATACGAGAGTTAGGGAAAATAATTAGTATAGGCGTGAAATTTCTGATAATTTCTTTGCCATCAAAAATATTTAAAAAACTAAAAACTATTCATTATAGAAGAATAGTGAAGCAGTTGGGTAAATTCTTTTTTTCTCAGCGTTATAGATTAAAAATTGCCAGAGATTATGTCTCTCATAGAATTTTGGCTTGGCAAAAACGTGGTCAACTTAAATCTGAAGAAGCCGATAATCTATTTACACGTTTATCTAGTGAAAATGCTAGTGCTTATTTAACAGATTTTGGTGTACATCTGGGCATTAAAGGATTTTTAAAAGGACTAGAAATTTTAATATTACCAATATTGTATTCTACCGGGATTATTAATGAAATAGTATTGATACTTTGGTTCGCCCTTGGTGGTCCAATATATAGGAGTATCTATACATCCTGGAGAATGATTGAAGAAGCCAGGGAAGGTAGAGAAGTACCTTGGTTAGCTTTGATAGTCGGTTTACTTCCTACTGTTGGTATTTTAGCTTACCCCTGTCAGATGATTTATTCAGCCACTGGTAAAAGAAGCAAACTCTCTCAATTTATTGTCTATGATTTTTTCACTAGATTGGGTGCAAAAATTCCAGCGTGGGGTGGTGAAGATACGCTGACTGAACATTTTTTTAATAATTGTGCTGATAACATCGTGCGCTGGTTTAAGGAGAGAGGTTAGTTAATTACAGATATTTTTTATCTTATTTGTTGGTTTTGGGGTGTGTGAAAATATAAAAATAGGAGGATTGTGTATCGCAATAAAGTACACAATTATCTGCGTCCATCTGCGTTTATCTGCGTTTAATTATTACTGCTTATCTTATTCTATCGGAAACCCAGGAATTAAATTATCAATTTCCTGCATTAAGCGCAAAGTTTCTGTTAATGCAACAACTATTTTTTGATAGTGGTTAATTTCATCATCAGATAATATACGATTCGCGTTCTTTCTATCTTTCAACCATTTATCTAATACTTGATATCCACCTATTTTAAATTCCCAAATATGTTGAGGAATCTCTGTAAAATAACTCTGTTTATTAATATATACTCTTTGTAACTCTGAATTATAAGTTACTTCAGTAACTTGGTTATTTCCTTGATTTGCAAATGTGGTAATTAAATTGTTCAGTGTGGTAAATTTCATTAAATGTAAATTGACTAATTCTTCTCCTTTTTCAGCTAATGAGTCAAACAGTTTTTGATTACTGGTTAAGGGAAGACGAGGAAAATCTATTTTTAGAAATTCAGCGTATCTACTGCGATATGTGGGACTGTGAAAAATAGCATAAGCATAGTAAAATATTTGTTCTGGAGTTGGTGTTTTACCCAGTTTGGTTTTAATGGTTTCTAAAAATTTTGGGGATAAATTAGAAGTTTTTTCTATAAACAGGTTAGTTTGTTGATTTTCTGTATTTGGGTAAATGTAGAGAGGAAAATAGTAGTTACGTTCTCTAGAATTAATTGATATACTGTTACCATCTCCTATATTTTGAGAAACAAAACAATGTTGAAAACCTATCTCTTTTTGCTGACGACATAAAATCAAAGCTAAATTGTCAAATTGTAAATTTCTCATGACTTCATGTTTTGTCAGTTCTACAACATCTTTATGATGATAATAAAATCTTTTGTCGAACGGACGATATAAATATATAGTGAAATAACTTTCCCATTTTAAATTTTTATTTAGTGATAACCTTTTTAAAGAAAGCTTCCAATCACGAGTATCTTTTAGATCATAAATAGTAGATATTTCTTCATCTGTGATTTGTAAATCTATAAAGTCTTCTATTCTTTTAGAAAGTTGATCTAAATCAAAATCAATCACAAAGTGGTCTCTATGAGTTGTAACACCTGTTGAATTAACAGGAAAAATATCTGTAACACTCAATCCTTGATTATATTCTGTCAATAAATCAAAATCTTTCGGTGCAAAAAAGTAATTAGGTGCTGTTGGTTGTAATTCTATCCAATCAACATTATTTAAACTAGCAGATTCCAAAAACCTATATTTATCTTCACGACTTCCCCAGAGGTCGTAATATAACACCTTCGCCATTTCCTTCATACCATCTCTTGATTTATAAGCCGTAGAAAAATAATCAGGTTCGCTTTTTTCCCGCACAGCAATTAAAATCGCTACCCCTTGCTGAATATCAAAGACATTTTGATCAACATTTCCCTCTGGTGTAGTTTCTTTTAATAAAGAATTACCATGCAAATCCATTATATATAATGTATCAAAATACTTTAATAACTCCTCTCTCATCCCCCGATGAATTAAACCATTGAGATAGGAATGATTAGTAATAAAACCAATAATTCCATAGCCTTTGGGTGTTTTTTGAATTTGATATTGAGCAAAACGAATAAATTTAATATAATCATCATCTAAAGGTTGAATATTCTTTTCTTTTTCTAACCTAACTCTACCTTTATATAATTCTAAAAGTTCGCCAATATGGGTTAACTCAGTAATAGTTTTACCTGCTTTTCCAGTTTTATATTTCTTATTCCAAGCTGAACCAGTATATTCAACATCAGCTAAATATCTCTCATCTTGATTTAAGATTCTTTTGCGTTTACTCGCATTTTGGGAACTGACAGAATAAGGCGGATTTCCTAGTACCACCATTACGGGAACTTCGGTTTTCACTTTTCCCGCTTGACTTGATTCTTCCGCAATAATTTGGGTAATACCAGGAATTAAATCACCTTGTTTTATTCCTTCTTCTAACGCATTAGTTAAATAAACTTTTAATCTTTCTTCTGGGGCAAATTTATAACCTAAATCGCCTAATAATAACCCTAATTTTAAATGTGCTATGGTATAAGGAGTCATTAATAACTCAAAGCCAAATAGACGATTTACAAGTTTCGCATCTCTTAAAAAATTATTCCATTTATCAATCCCATATTTAGCGACATTATCCCGAATTTGTTTAATAACTGCATATAAAAAAGTTCCTGTTCCGGTTGCGGGGTCAAGAATTGTGACTCTACGATTTCCTAAACCATCTTGCAAATCAAAAACTTGATCTAAAATATCATTAACAGAACGGACAATAAAATTAACTACAGGTTCAGGAGTGTAATAAACTCCGCGACTTTTTCTTAATTTAGCTTCATAAGCAGCTAAAAATGTTTCATAAAAGTGAATAACTGGGTCTTGTGTGCGGGTTTCTTGTCCAAAGGTTTCTAAAATATTGGTCATGTCAACTGCATTTAATAATTCTACTAAATTTTCAATTGACTTGTGAATTTTGCTCACGCCATCAGTAGCAATAACTATATCGAATAAACCTCTTAGAAAAGGGATTCTATCACTAATATAAATACTTGCTGTTGTGCGGTTGAATGCAAATTCTCCAGGGTTTTGTGCATGACCAATTCTAGCTGTAAATAAACCATAAGCTATGGTTTGAGCATACATATCAGCGAAACTTTGATTATCTATATCCAGAATCAATATTTGTTTAAATGTTTCTTTTAATTGATTTAATTCTTCGGTGTTTCCTTCTATATGTAAAGTTGCGAAAATCGCATTTCTAATAGTTTTAGTATAAGCTGCCATTTCTTTAGCCAAATCATAATAGTTATTAATATCTTTGGCTTTTTGAGCGAGAAATAATTGCAGTAATTCTTCAATTTGTTGTAAATCATCAACTAGGATAATTTCACCTTGTTCTAAATAAGCTAGATTGGCAGTTTTTTCACATTCTCCATCTACATACAAACTAAATTCTAGATAATTAGTTAAAATCAAGTTATAACCAATGTTTGATTCTAAATAACGTTTGAGTTGTTCGGTTTTCTCTGTTTTAGCTAAATCGACATTAATATCTTTAGCTTCTATATATCCTAAAACGCGATCATTTTTTCTGATAGTGAAATCAGGAATACCTTCTTGATTACCTTTTTCTTCAATTGTGGCATTAATTCCAATCATTAAACCTTCAATCAGTCGTTGTAAACTGGGGTAATGACTGCGTTCTCCACCGTGTTTAATATTGGTTTGTATGTCTTGGATATAGTTTGTAAATTCAATCATGGTTAGTAGGACAGGATAGATTATTTGTAATAATTTAGAGTAATTATTTTAAAGTATGAATAAACTATTATGGCGCTTCTCGGTTGAGTGAGATAGAAGAACCCCACCCCCAACCCCCTCCCCGCAAGCGAGGCTACTGTGTACACACAAGTCTTATCAAGTTGCCTAACAGCGTTTCGATCCCCCCTAACCCCCCTTGAGAAGGGGGGAAAATTTCTTAAAGTCCCCCTTTTTAAGGGGGATTTAGGGGGATCAGATCACTTGTGTGTACACCGTAGGCAAGCGAGGAGGGGGCTATGATGTACTTCATTGAAGTGCATACCGCTATATATAGATCCATTATTAGAGACAACCGTAAATTTATTAACATTTAGTCAAAAAAATAGGGACGGTATCAACCATCCCCATTAATCTCAAATTCAATTTAGAACCTTACAGTTGTGGTACAAACTGAGCTTTATCAGGTACTTCAGCGTACTCAGCGACAATTTGGCGGAATTCTTCGCCGTCAATGGTTTCTTTTTCGATGAGCAAATCTACTAAGCGATCGCACACAGTACGATGATCACGCATAATTTGTTTAGCGTTGTCGTAACACTTTTCTACAATTTCGCGGACTTGAGCATCAATCCGAGCCGCAATGGATTCAGAATACTCAGAACGGGTTGTCCAATCACGACCCAGGAACACTTCTCCCTGTTGGCTTTCCAGTGACAATGGCCCTAAGTCAGACATCCCGAATCGGGTAACCATTTGCCGAGCCATTCCTGATAACTGCTGCAAGTCTCCACCTGCGCCAGTTGTGACTTCGGCCGCGCCAAACACTATTTCTTCCGCAGCACGTCCACCTAACGCACCAGTAATTCTAGCTGTGAGTTGAGAACGGGAAATTAAACCTTGTTCTTCATCGGGAGTAAACCAAGTTAAACCCTGTGCTTGTCCGCGTGGAATCAGAGTAACTTTCTGTACGGGGTCATGTTCTTTTAACAAAGTTCCGACTAAAGCGTGTCCAACTTCGTGGTAAGCAATCAAGCGTTTGCTCTTGCTGTCTACCAATGGAGTACCTTCCATACCCGCCACTACTCTATCCACCGCATCATCAATTTCGTGGATGGTGATGCCTTCTTTGCGCCTTCTGGCGGTGAGAATTGCGGCTTCGTTGAGTAAGTTGGCTAAATCTGCACCAGTAAAACCAGGAGTTCGACGAGCGATCGCTTCTAAAGATACACTAGGGTCGAGCTTCTTATTCCGGGCGTGAACTTGTAAGACTTCCAAACGTCCTTTAATATCAGGTGCATCAACACCAATTTGACGGTCAAAACGACCGGGACGCAATAAAGCTGAGTCTAATACGTCAGGACGGTTAGTGGCAGCAATAATAATAATCCCGGTATTGCCTTCAAAGCCATCCATTTCGGTGAGCAATTGGTTGAGGGTTTGCTCTCTTTCGTCATTACCGCCACCAATCCCAGCGCCTCTCTGCCGTCCCACAGCGTCTATTTCATCTATAAAGATGATACAGGGAGCGTTGTCTTTAGCTTTCTTGAACAAATCGCGGACGCGGGATGCACCCACACCAACGAACATTTCTACAAATTCTGAACCAGAAATGCTGAAGAAAGGCACGCCAGCTTCCCCAGATATGGCTTTAGCTAGTAAAGTTTTACCAGTTCCTGGAGGTCCAATTAACAGCACCCCTTTAGGAATGCGTGCGCCTACAGCAGTAAACCTTTCTGGCTGTTTCAGGAAAGTAACAACTTCTTGCAGTTCTTCTTTAGCTTCTTCAATACCTGCTACGTCGTCAAATTTGACTCCGGTTTTTGCTTCCATTTGGAAACGAGCTTTAGATTTACCAAAGTTCATCGCTTGACCAGGGCCACCGGGCATATTGCTTGAGCGACGGAACAAAAAGAACAATCCAGTAATCAATAAAATTGGAAAAATGAGATTCCCCAACAGTCCCCAGATAGCGCCATCATTACGCATGGGGTGGGCATCAAAACTAATGTTTTTTTCTTTGAGCTTGGTAATTAACTCAGGAGAATTAATCGGCAAGTCCACCCGCCACCGTTGGATACGATTTTCGATATCTTGATCGCTTGCTTCCACAATTGCCGTTCTGCCGCCTTCATACAGATCCACACTGGTAACACGGTTAGCGTCCAAGTATTCCAGAAAGCGACCATAGGTCATGCGGGTATTAGCTGCATTTCTACTCATGTCAGCAGGAGCGCCAGCAAAAGCGCCTTGCCAGAAGAAAAAGCCAATTACCAAAGCAGGCAATGTCCAGAGTACTGCGACTCTCCAGGAGAATTTCATTTTAATTTGCCTCTAGATGCCAATACAATTAACCATCTCTAAAAACCGATGATGCTATCACCTGTGCCTAGATTAGGTGTGTCATTTTGTTTAATCTGATCTTTGATCGTAGATCGCGATAAAGCCATTAGGGCATTACGGCGATGTCAAAAAGTATCTTAATTAAAGTTAACTTAATTTTAATACAACTTTGCACCAGATGAGAAGGAAGGCAGGAGACGAAAAAACAGGTAAAATCGCCACAACAACTATTCCGCCGTCATTGCAGCATTTTTACATTACTTAAAAATTTCCTAACTTCTGGTGAGGAATGGCGATTTGCTTTTTTTATCTCCCTCATCTTCCTTGTACAGACGCGATTTATCGCGTCTCTCTTGTCTCTCTTGTCTACTTAACTTCTGTAATTTGTAACGTATAAGGATAATACTTGTCTTTTTCGTATGAACCTACCCAAATTTGGTAACTTCCCGGTAGCCATTCCCCCACTATGCCGGGATTTTTGCCCTCAAAATCGTCATTGCACCAAGTTCCGCCAGGGCCTTTGACAATCATGGTGGTGTCTTGCGGACTTTCTACAAGTAGCTTCAGGTACTCAAATGCACTTGTTAATTTTAATGTGTGTCCTGGGGTTTCATCTACAAATCCGGTACATGGTCCAGTGGGTGTTTCAGACCGCCCAGCAACTTTTTTCCCTGGTACTGAGCCACCACTCATGCCTCTAACTGTCAAAGGATCTGGAGAAAATTGTCGTTTGATAGTGATGTCTCCAAATATCGGTGGTGCTTCTTGAGCATTAGCTACGGCATGAAATACTGATGTGATGCCGAGCGTCATGATCATCAACGATAATCTTATCCTTTGGTTTAGCGCTATTTTCGACATTGCGGTTACATAAGTTGCTCAGTGTTTTGTCAGACAGGAATTTTACATAGCAAGTTCCCATGAGCAAAGAAATTGACTAACCATTATAGATGCGACGCAGGTGGTAAATAGTTAATATTTCCTGGAAAAAGGGCAGGGGGCAGGGGAGAAGCGGAAAAGGGGTATAACCCTTATAGAGACGTTGTATGCAACGTCTCTACATTCTATTAAATCATCGCTAATTTGCCGCAGCGATCGCTTTATTTAATCGTGACTTGTCCAAATTAATCTGATTCAGGAGTAGCCAGGATTGAATGAGGTCAGGGCCATGAACATCTCCAGTTAAAGCGGCTCGAAGCGATCGCATCACTAAGCCTTTCTTGAGTTTCTGCTCTTTGACTACCTGTTTAATTATCTCTTGGGCGGCTGCTTCGGAAAGTTCGGGCTGATTTTCCAAACCTGTGAGAATTCCCTGAAGAGCAACGGCTGAACCTTCTTTTTGCAGTTGTTGGCTACCTTCTTCGGTAAATTCGACTGTTTCGGTGAAGAACAGTTGACTCATGTCTACAGCATCTACCAAACGAGTTAAACTCTGGCTGATTAAAGTAACTAACTGCTCTAACCAAGGGCGTTCTCTTCCACCTGCAAATGTAAATCCCGCCTCTTGCCAAAAAGGGATGATTGAATCTGTCAGTTTATCTATGGGCATATGATGCAGATACTGACTATTTAACCAATCCAGTTTGGCCCAGTCAAATTTAGCCCCGGCTTTGTTCACACGCTCAAAGCTAAAGTTTTTCGCTGCGGTTTCTAATGTGAAAATTTCTTCAGTGGAGTCTGGAGGTGACCAACCCAGCAAAGTCATGTAATTGACTAAGCCTTCAGCAGTGAAGCCCATTTTCTGAAAATCAGAAATAGACGTGACTCCATCTCGCTTAGAAAGCTTGCGCCCTTCCATGTTCAAAATTAGAGGCGTGTGGGCAAACTCTGGAATTTTTGCCCCTAAAGCTTCATATAACAGAATTTGCTTGGCGGTGTTGGCGATGTGGTCTTCACCCCGGATGACATGGGTAATTTGCATATCGATGTCATCAATCACAACGACAAAGTTGTACAGTGGTTGACCAATACCTGCTTCTGAGGCGCGGGCGATGACCATATCACCACCGAGATCACTACCTCGCCAACTCATTGTTCCCCTTACGAGGTCATTCCAGACAATTTCTCGCCCATCGGCAATTTTGAAGCGAATTACACAGCTACGCCCTTCGGCTTGGAAAGCTGCTTCTTGTTCTGGTGTGAGGTTGCGGTGGCGGTTGTCGTAGCGGGGAGCTTCGTTTCTGGCTTTCTGGGATTCTCGTAGGGCTTCTAGTTCTTCTGAGGTCGTGTAGCAGCGATAAGCTAAACCCTGTTCTAGAAGTTTTTCAACTGCCTCTTTATACATATCCAGGCGTTGGGATTGGAAAAAAGGGCCTTCATCCCAGTTCAGTCCCAACCAGCGAAAACCAGCCAGAATATTTTCCGTATATTCGGGACGCGATCGCTCTAGGTCTGTGTCTTCAACGCGTAAAATAAATTGACCACCGTGGTGGCGGGCAAATAGCCAGTTAAATACAGCAGTTCTGGCTGTACCAATATGCAAATTACCAGTTGGACTTGGCGCAATACGGACTCTAACAGTCACAATTAATTCTCTCTTTCACAAAGCATGATAAATTTAGCTTATACCAAGCCCTTAATCCTAAGTTACAGGACTAAGAACTATGCATAAATATCCCCAATCAGACATATATTCCTGGTAGGGGAGACAGAAATTATTACTCGCGATTAGAACGGGACTGACGGGGCTCGAACCCGCAACTTCCGCCGTGACAGGGCGGTGCTCTAACCAATTGAACTACAGTCCCTTGTTTTGCAACTTTATCATTATTGCTCTTTGGCTTTGATTTGTCAAGTCTTTTTCGAGAAAAAAGGAGAATTTTTTATTTCAGCTTTTTTTAGCAGACTTTACTATCTTAACTTGACAATATATTATAGCACTTCACAGCCTGGGGCGCTAATGCCATTTGTTGTAGCATTGTAACTGCATCTGTTTATACTGTTGCTTTAAAATATTTTTGCTCAGATGAGCTTGAGATGAGGGTGGTAGATTTTTACTCTGTTCTACCGAGGTTTTCAAAATTTGCCGTTCATTAAAACTTATGTAACTGCTGAGAACGTTGGCGCAGTCATGGGGGGCTTCCAGGGTAAAGCAAATCACCGGATAACGCTCATGGTGGGCTAATGAATACACCAGTTGATGATTCTGGGAATTTTGCATATCGAGGTAACAGGGTAACCACTTCAAACCAAGGGCTGGAGTATAGATTACTGTCACCCACAGCAGCATCGGATGAGGAGATGTGATCCAGATAAACTGGTTGCGAAGCTGACAAACTGCACGTTTATGGATTTCTTGTTGAGACAACATTAGCCAGATTGTGGCTACACTTTCAGAGGCGATATTGAGTAGATGAGGAAATACAATTTCCTGAATAGGTTTACTTTCGGGCCATGTCAGTTGCCAACAATGTTTTTCTATGGCTAGTGGTAACCCAGAAACTACAGGTTTATTCTGGGTAGATTTAGGTGCTAGAGTTGTCGGCCAACCAGGACAGATGGATTGTTCTACACTGTTCAAGACTTGCAAAATTGCCGTCATATTTTGGGGGCGATCGCTTGGTGTTTTAGCCAGACAAGACATGATTAAATTATTCAGCTGCTGAGGTAGTTTGAGTTGGGGGTTAACATCGGCGATCGCTCGTGGTGCTTCAAAGTGATGTGCTTTATACCAAGCGCCAAATAAATTTGTTTCTGGCTGCCAAGGTTTCGCACCTGTCAGCATTTCAAACATCATCACACCCAAACTATAAATATCAGAGCGACTATCTAATTCTCCCCCTTCTAATTGTTCAGGAGAAGAGTAGGGCAAAGTGCCATTAAAACCTTTATTGGTGGTGATTGTAGAGGTATAGTTGACAAATTTAGCTATACCAAAATCCAAAATTTTTACTAACTGCCCCAATATGGGGTCAGGAATAACTAATATATTAGCGGGCTTGATATCTCTATGAACTAAAGGATAAATTTTGCCTTCAACATTTATACCTTGATGAGCGCAGTGTAAACCCAAACAAATTTGACGGGCAAGATTTAAAAAATTCGGCAAAGGCATGGGAATTAAATCCTTTAAACTCTTGCCATTCAGATATTCCATTACATAAAAAGGTTTCCCGGCTTCACTTACTCCATAATCATGCGCCCTCACGATATGTAGACTTTTTTGACTCAATGCTGCACTCATCAGGGCTTCACGAATAAAATCCTGTTTCATTTTGGGACTGGAAACAGTTTGAGAAAGGAATTTGACCGCCACTGGTATTCCACCTAGCAAAATATCATCTGCTAAAAAAACTTCCCCCATTCCCCCTCTACCAATTAACCCCTTGAGTTGATAACGTTTGGCAAGCAAACCTGTATTTTTTTGAGAAGCAAATGCACCCTGAGTCACTTTTATCACCTCTGTCGTCGCCAGCTTTTTAATAATTTAATTTCAATTAAAAGTATTTTTATAATTGCTTGTAAATGGTTTCAATTACGGGAGAATTTTTGCAGAAATTTCACACATAAATTTGATGCCCAAGTTTTTAAAGTTTTGGGTTCTGTTGGAGCAGTAATTGACATATATTTGATTATGTTTAATTTTAATTTTTTGTATTCTGCTTTCAACAGAATTTTAGCTTGGCTAGCAGAAATAAATTCATTTGATTGTTGATTCAATACTAACCAATCGGTAAGTTGTTGGCGCTGGCTAGCAGTTAAATTTAAAGTCATGACATGGGCGCAACGGCTCGGTTCTTCCATTGCAAAAAATAGCAGATGATAGTAGCCTGTATCGGCTAAAATTCTGACTATATTTTGTCCTCGATTATCTTTCATATCTAAAAAGTAAGATAGCCAGCGTGTTAGAGAGGTCTGGGCATCATATAGCACCGTTACCCACAATAACATAGGGTATATATTCATTTTGGCAATAAATTCAGTCTTATGGGTTTTATTAATAAATTGGGAAATTTCTTGTTGAGGTAACATAGCCCAAAAAGTTGGTAATACACCTTGATGACTATGTAACAAATGAGGAAATCCAATAGGAGCAATCGGTTTATGTTTCGGCCAACTTTTCTGTAAACACTCTTTTTCTGATTTTAAAGTGACAGGGACTAATTGTACAGAGGATAAATTTTGCTGAACTTTACTATTATTGCCAATCTTACTGTTAACAAGTTCTAATTTAATTTGTTCTAATGTTGCTAAAATTTTGCTAATATTTGCAGGGCGATCGCTGACTTCTTTTGCTAAACAACTCAATACTAAATTTTGTAATTTTAGTGGTATTTTTACCTGTGAGTTTACTTCTGCAAATGCTAGTGGTGTTTGAAAGTGATGAGCCTGATACCAACTACCAAAGGAGTTATTTTGTGTTTTAAATGGATGTTTACCAGTGAGCATTTCAAACATCAAAACTCCTAAACTATAAATATCAGAGCGTACATCCAGTAGTTTACGTCCCTCCATGTGTTCTGGCGAACAGTAAGGTAAACTACCGATAAAAGAATCAGTAAGTGTGATCCCACTGCGCTCAGTTAAAAACTTGGCAATCCCAAAATCGAGAATCCGCACATTTTCGCCTTGTTTGGCATCTTCAGTAATAAATATATTTTCTGGTTTAATATCTCGATGCACAATTGGATAAATTTCACCTTTGAGGCTGATACCTTGGTGAGCGTATTGTAAACCTAAACAAATTTGATAACAAATATATAAAAATTTGGTTGTTTTTAGTGGCTGATTTTTGATAAGTTTCTTTAAATTTGTCCCTTGAAGATATTCCATAACATAAAAGGGAGTTTGATCATCTGTCATGCCATAACTCAAAACACGAACAATATTTTTACTTTTACGGCCAAGTTGAGCGCCAATAAAAATTTCTCTAGCAAAGCGTTGGGATGTTTTTTCACTTTCTAGAGTCATGATCAGAATTTTTACAGCAACTTGCATCCGGTTTTTTACTAAATCTTCTGCTAGGTAAACTCTACCCATTCCGCCTTTACCAATCAAATCTTGTATTAAATAGCGATTGTTTAAAAATTTTCCAATATAAATGTCTATTTCGGTTTCTGGCTTCAGCATATTGGGAAACTTTACGCTATTAATAATTGATTAACTCTAAACTGTACAAATCATGTATGAAAATCCGGCAATGATATGAAGGCTTATTTACAATTAATAACTAACTGATCTGCAAAGAATACCTTGCCGTTAGCCATGCCGCTAAAGCCCGTTGAGGCATAGCAGTATTTACCGTGTTAGCATCTCTAAAAGAGAAGGGTAGAGAAGAGGAGAGGTAAAGAAACTTTGGCGCAGACTTACAAAAAACGGTATTTATTTACATAAAACACAGATTTGAGTAATTTATCATCATCAATCAAAACCTCAATCAGGTGATAAAATCAATTATGTGAAATCAAGATTTTGATCATTGGAGATAAACTTTTAAGAAAATGCTTACACTACTTTCTATAAAAGCTCTTAAATACTATGTAACACATTCATTTAAAAAAGCGTATGAGAAAATTCACTGAACCTATAAATAAGCCAAAATAATTTGCCCACAGATAACAGTGAATTCACGGTAACCAAATGATAATCACAGAATAAATTTAAAGCCCAATTCTGTCAATGATTACCATTGATGATTAATTTTTAACGCTGTAAAATTGGAATTAAACGGCGTAATAATCTGATAAATCGTGATTCTATTTTGAGTTTAAAAGCTAGAATTTGGTTGCGTTGCAATGAATTAAAATTGTTATCACTAATCAAGATTAATGAGCGCTGTCCATCAGGTAGCCGAGGGCCAAGGGTTAAGCCTTCGATGTTGTCTAGTAACACATCTAAAGTCCTTAAATCTAAGAGCAGTTTTTTCTGGACTGGTTTAATTTTCTGGGAGTCCACGGCTAAAAGGCTGTCGATGTTCTGAATTTCATCAGCACCTTCCAAGGAAACCTGAAATAGGGAAACAGCAAATCCCACCCCAGTAAAAGAGCGTTCTATACTGAGAAAGTGTCCTTGATTATCTAAAGCTAGTAAATCAGGTAATCCACTCGCAAACATACCAGTTATATTCAGCATTTCTGCTACTGGTTCAGTTTTGTACAAAAATTCTTTTTCTGGTCGATTCGTGAGCAGATTGTACTGCAAAATCCGGCACGAGGTACCAAGATTGGGTTTAGCTGCTGGCCCGTCTTGAATTAAAGCATTTTCTGTGGCTGTGAACAAATGCTGGTTGTCGGGGGTGATGCTGAGGCTTTCAAAGGCTAAGTTGTTGCGGATACCCTGCTTACCGTTCTTATTTGGTAAAAATTTATTTGGTATGGGCAGTGTTGTGAGTATTTTCCCAGAAGCAAGGGAAAACTCTTTAATAAAAGGATTAATTAATTTTCTGACATCCCCTTCAGAAGAAATGAAAACACTATCCTTGTTAGTCAAAGCAATCCCCTCTGTATCTGTTTCACCAGGAGGAAAGGGTTGGTTATCTTGATTTAAAAGAGTAGTTACACCAACAGGAACAACATCGCCATTTTTTAATTTACCTTTGCTTAAATCTATTTTTAAAGTGTAAAATCTAGCCGGAGCTTTTTGTCCCCGGTCATCAGAAATAGTATAGTAAACTTCGTTCTTGGCATCGTAGGTGATTCCAGATAATCCACCAATTTCTGTATTTTGGAAACTTAATTTTGAAGATAAAGTCGCTTCTCCAATAAACTCAATCTGACTAATTTCCGCAGCATTTGTATATGAATTGGTGAGGAAGAAGCTGATAATTATAATTACAGCACTAAGGTAAATGATTCGAGGAAAAAATAAAATTTTTCTGATTAATTTCATCTTGTTTTTATCAATTGTTCTAAATTCTCAAAAATCTCACCCCGCTAGGGAAGCTACTGTGTATACGCCAGTCTAAAAACCTGATTGATTCAGGTAGGGTATGTTATGCACGTTAGTCCTCACGTACCGAGAATCGATGATGGTGCGTTGCGCTATGCGACAACACACCCTACAAAAATGATTTGGCGTATTGAAGGTAATAATTTAATTAGCGTAGGTAGGAACGATGCTGTCTGCGACGTTTTTTGCCAAATTTGCTGAACAATAGCGAAAAATTGTTTGTATTCTGTTGATTAGAAATTCCAGAGTCCACACTGGTTTGTTTCTTTTTCATCCAATGATCGATTGAGTAAATATTGAAGCTGTGTCCAGCAAGTAAAATAAACAGCACAAGAGCGTAACTCAGCATCGATGTAGCAGCACCCCAGTTTTGGACTGAGGTAACGCCCAATTTCAAGATAATCATCAAAATAAATGTGGCTATCAGAGAGGCGCGAGTTGCTAAACCGATGGTAATTAATACTCCCACGATTAATTCCACTGGCGGAACGAGGTAGGAGTTGATTCTGACCAGAAATTCGGGAAAATAAGAATCTTGGAGTTGCTCCACTATACCTTCGGCAAATTCGGGGATATCAAAGATGCGGGTAAATCCATGATTAAAGTAATTTACACCAATGAGGATTCGCAGCAATAAATAAGCGATCGCAATATCTTGTGGTTTGAGGCTAATGTAATTTTTCTGATCATTCATCGCTGATAACTCCAACTATGATTAATTGCTGATTCCTGGTTTTAAATGGGCAAAATTAAACGCACGGCGCGATCGCCTAATAAATAGGTATAAAGCCAAGTGAGCAAAACTAGCAAGCGACTCCGGTATCCAGGTAAATATACCCAGTGAACTCCTAACCACATCAACCAAGCCAAAAAGCCTGTAAATGCAAAGTTGCCAATTTTTCCTACACCAGAATAACAGCCAATAATGGCTAATCTACCTTTGTTGAAATAACTAAAGGGTTTTGGTGATTTACCTCGCAGCTGTTGTTGAATATTTCGGGCGACAGCTACACCTTGCTGAAGTGCTTCTGGTGCAACCCCAGCCAATGGTTTACCGTTTTGCTCGAAATAGGCTAAATCCCCAATAGCATAAACGTTGGGTTGTTCTAGGAGTTGTAAGGTGGGATGAACCAAGAATTTTTCTTTTTTGGCTGTGGATATCTCTTCTGAAGTTTCGGGAGAGTTGGCTTCTAACCCCGCAGTCCATATCACTGTTGCGGTGGGAATAACTTCGTCGTTTTGCAGATGTACAGATTCTTTTGTGACTTGGCTGACTCTGGTTTGCAGGTATATTTCTACTCCCAACTGATGTAATTTTTTGTAGGTGTAGACTCCCAGTTTTTTGGGCAGTTCGGACAATAAGCGATCGCCTGACTGGACTACAATTAATCTGATTTGCTGTAAATCTAGTGTGGGATAATCCCGGCGCAATTTCCCCCGCAGCATTTCGCTCAAAGCACCAGCCATTTCTACCCCTGTTGCACCACCGCCAACAATGGTAAATGTGAGTAGTTGTTGGCGTAGTGCTGGATCAGATTCCTGACTAGCTAGTTCCAAACAAGTAAGAATCCGGTGGCGTAATCTGACGGCTTCTTCTAAAGTTCTCATCGGGAAGGCATATTCTGATGCGCCAGTCACTCCTAAATACTGGGTTTTGCTACCAGTCGCCAGTACAAGAAAATCATAGGCGATCGCACAACGATCTGTCTCCACAATCTGGGCGGAAAAATCAATGCGCTGCACCTCCGCCAATAAAAACCGAGTTTTGGGCTTGTGCTGGTGTCGTTTCGATGAAAATCGCCGCACAATCGTGCGAATGGGGTAAGCAATATACTCTGGTTCTAACTGGCTTGTGGCTACTTGATATAGTAGTGGTACAAAGGTGTGATAGTTATGGCGATCTATTAAACAGACATCTGCTCCAGAATTAGCTAAAGATTGGGCAGTTTGCAATCCACCAAATCCAGCGCCAACTATGACAATGCGGGGAGTTTGCAACTTTCCTCTCCTGATTTAGCTAGTTGGTTAAGTTTATATAAGATATATTAAATTTTAACTTAATTAAAAAATATCACAATTTACTACAGGTAGAAAAGTTTATCTGCAAAACCCTTTTTTAGTAATGCTTTGAGCAACTACATTCTTCAGGAGTTAGGTTATGGGAATTGATGAGATACTCACAGCTTATCGTAACGAAATATTGAAAATTGCTGCCCAGCATGGAGCATATAATGTGCGTGTTTTTGGTTCTGTAGCCAGAGGTGAAGCAAGACGAGATAGCGATGTGGATTTTCTGATGGAAATTGAGCCGCAACGAACTTTATTAGACCAAATTTCTTTGATGCAATCACTAGAAAAATTGCTAGGACGTAAGGTAGATATTACTGAACCAGAAAATTTACATGAAATCATCCGCGAAAGAGTTTTACAGGAAGCAGTTTTTTTATGAGGGATAACCGCCTCTACTTAAGCAATATCAAAGAATGTATTGAGCGAATTGAATCTTGAATCTTACACATCTGATGGACGGGAAGCTTTCATGCAAACACCGATGATTCAAGATGCTGTAATTCGCAATTTTGAAATTATTGGGGAAGCTACAAAGAGATTACCGTCTGAACTGAGAATATCTTATCCAAATATACAGTGGCAACAGATAACCGGTTTTAGAGATGTACTGATTCACGATTATTTAAAGGTTAATTTAAATCGTGTTTGGGGAATTGTTGAGCAAAATTTACCAGAACTCAAAGCGACTGTTGAGGTAATTTTACAGGAGATGAGTGATTGAAGCATCCCAGTTTTGATCAATGTGAAGAATTAATAAATTCGCCAACGAGATTCATTTTCCACAAATTGCACCAGCCAATCCTTCACACTCCGGGTAGCCCGA
>REBL01000137.1 GCA_007692755.1 Nodularia sp. (in: cyanobacteria)
AGATAAACGCCGAAGTTCGTTCAGGTGCGACAGTGGCATTGGGCAACATGGGAGAGGCGGCTACTAAGTATTTCCCTGACATCCTCAACTTCCTCAAGGATGAAAAGATAAACTCCGGAGTTCGTTCAGGTGCGGTATACGCATTGGGCAACATGGGAAAGGCGGCTACCAAGTATCTCCCTGACATCCTCAACTTCCTCAAGAATGAAAAGATAAACTCCGAAGTTCGTTCAAGTGCAGCAGTGGCATTGGGAAAAATCAGACAACTGCAATTAGAAGAGGTGGTTGTAGTTTTGAATTATGTCTACGAACCAAATCAGGGAAGATTTCGTAGTGGTCAAGATAATTATGAATTTTGGCGGTTTTGGACTTATTTTTTAAGCGGTGGTACTGATGAAGTGAAAACGCTGCTGACATGGCTGGGCAGACCTCAAGCAATTCCTGATAATCTGACACACGCTGAAGGTGTCAAAACATTAGAAGCCTTCCGCAAAATCTGGGAACCCACTCAAGAATTTTCACGTTTACAACAAGACTTAGCCCGGCAAATTGCTGTAGTTTCCAGAAAAGTTACATGGCAACCGCAAGATATTCTACTTTTAGAAACTCACTACAATAACCTGAAAAAAGCCAGATTTAATGAAGCTGATTCCCTACAAACAGTCATAGTTAACCTTAAAGGTTGGCAGTGGTTTTTCAACGCCAGAATAACTATCATTTCTCACGCTGCTTTTTGGTTAGCCCTCATCTTTGCCTACCCCAAATTTCCCCAAGTCCAAGCCATCTTCTTCTGGAACCCGTGGGTACGCCGCATTGGTGGTATTGGCTATGTCGGCTTTCTCCTCACCTGGTTTCCACCCTTCCGCCGCAAATTATTTGAACCCTTCAAACCTTCCCTATTAGCCGATGCCCGCTTAGATAATTTTAATACCCAATCATATTTCCCAGAGTCCAGAGTCAAAATTCCCGGTTCAGGCGAAATTCTCCCCATTACCGCAGCTTTACCCAATATTCAAAGACAAATCATTTTAGAAGGTGAATCTGGTTTAGGCAAGTCGATGTTTCTCCGCCATTTGCTGCAAAACTCCCAGCGCATTGTAGTTTGCCTACCCGCCCAGAAATGTGCCAAAGGCGTAATTGAAGCAATTCAAGACAAACTACACGGTCAAGCCCAAGATGCCGATTTCCTCAAAAACCTGATTTACAGTGGCGCGATAGATATCTGCATCGACGGACTCAACGAAGTCACCGCCGAAACACGAGCAAAAATCACCCACTTTGTGGAAAGCTATTTCCGGGGCAATATTATAATGACTACCCAACCCCTAGAGTGGACACCACCCTCAACAGCCAAAATATATAAATTGCAGCCTTTAGAAAAACCACAAATAGAAGAGTTCTTAATTTCCCGTCAGCCGCAACTACCCCAAGATGCCCAAGTTCAAGGCGATGATTACAAAACAGCTTGTATTGATTACCTGAAATCAGCCCTCAATCCTCAGCAAGCCCCAGAAGAGTTAGACGCAGCTTACCGGATTCTTTCTAATCCAATGGATTTAACTGTGGTTGCCCTAATGATATCACAAGGCAAATATCCTCACTTATTTCACCTGCAAGAAGAGCAATATAATTTGATGGCGGCAGAATACCTCAAAAAATGGAATCAAGAATTTCCGTTAAAAAAATTCTCAGCCGCCGTCTATGAAATGCGACTGCAAGATAAACAAGCTTTACCTGCGGATGAATTTCACCAAGTTGTCCTCTCTTTAGCTGATGAGAAATACAAAATGGTCGTCAGCCGTCAATGGAAGGAAAAAGAAGAAGCGAAGCAAGAATGGTACTTCCGCCACGATAAAATTATGGATTTCTTCTTGGTGCAAAATTTTATGGGTGACAATGATGCGGCAGAAAGATTATTAGTTGATAGAATGAGTGACCCCCGATTTCGTGGGGTTTATTTTTTGTTAGCGACTTTATTACCCTTAGATGCAGCCAAGGAACTGCGGGAAGCGTTGATTCAATATGCTGCTGATACTAAGGATAATACGGTAAGTAATACCTTTGTGCAGTTATTACGGTCTAGGTGAGATAATATAACAACAGGCTTTATTATCGTTTGAGTATTGGCGCTTAAATTGAAGATGTAACCATTTGTAAGTCTTGATTTTAAAGGAAAATTATTTGTTTTTAACGTTAGCGTAGCTTGCGCGTAGCGCATACCGCCAAGTACGCCAAGTGAAGAAAGATAAGAAGAAAGGTTTAACTGAACTGTATTGTGTTATGGATCTAAATTAAATAATATGATGAGTTCTTTAAATTTGTTGGGTTTCACTTTGTTCAACCCAACCTAAAAAAGTAGTTTTTTTAATATTCATGCGAATTTGCTAGAAAATACAAATACAATTTTTATTTTCACTATGCTTTTTACTTTCATCGTATTCCCCCCTGTTTTTGAAGAAGAAAATGGGTTGGATTGAGGTTCTTTATTTTATTAAATAGCTATGCAAAATCTACCACAAAACCTGAATATTAAATCTCCTTTAAAACCAGATTATAGTAATATTTACACTTCGCCAAATTATCAAATTAAAACTTTTGGTGAATGTAATCAGGGAAGTTATGTAAAAATCTACATTCCTGACAATCCTGATTACAAAAATGAGAATATTCCCCAAGCGGTGATTTATCTACATGGTTTTGCTTTGGGTGCATCGGAAATTTACAGCACTCATTTAGAACATCTGGTAAAACAAGGTTACTATGTTATATATCCTAACTATCAACGTGGGTTTTGTGAGTTTTCTGGCTGTTTATTAAAAACCATCCTGCAATTAAGCGAAGAAATTCTGCACCCCTTCCCTATCAGCCCGCAAAGTTGGATAAATTCGGCTATTCATAGTGCCATAAACGCCTATCAACAGGTAAATCTATTTGCCCAAAATGTCGATACTTATTTATTTGGTCATTCACTGGGTGGACTTTTTGCCCTTAGCTGGAATTACTACGCACAAAATCAAGTCCCTGTAAATATGTTACCAAAGCAAATCGTTGTGGCTGACCCCATTCCCGCTTCAGATTCCAATATTCCTGCTTTTGTGCGTAGTGTAATTAATAAAGTGGGAGGCTTTAAAGACCAAGTTAATATTCAAGAAACTGGCGTTGGTTTAAATGTACCTGTTGCTATTCTCCACGGTAATGAGGATACGGTGATTCCCAAACAAGATTGGGTGACACCATTTAACCAATTTATCGCCACTAATCACAAGAAAATGTATCTTTCCTTTACTGACCAGCATGGTTTGGAACCGATGTATGCTAATCATGAACAGGCGACCATAGACACCAGTTTTTTCCCTGATTTTCTGGCAAAAGCAGCTTTAGATGGTGTGGGTAGAGAAAATAATTTGAATTGGCGTTATATCTGGGATGCACTTGATCAAGTTATCCGCTTTGGTGCTAGGGCTGATGAGTTACAATTCGATATGGGTGAGTGGTCGGATGGTCAGTTAGTTAAGCCGATTGAGGTTTATCTGTAAAAACAATAAATCGCCAATATATGCTTTTTATGCCAGTAGGGTGGGTTTTGGATGTTAGTTTTAATGTACCGAAAATCTAGGATGGTGCGTTGTGCTACGCGACAACACACCCTACAAAAAATGATTTTGACCGATGAAATTCCGGAATTTTTCGATTAGACCTTAGTATATTTATCGACTATCTTGGCTAAGTCTGGTACTGCTTCTTCTACGTGTTTCTTGGCGGAACCACGGAATTTTTCATAGGTTCCTTTAATAATTGGACGGGTTGTGTTCTTGATTCTCGCATCGGTAATGCCCAACATGGCATCTGCTGTATCAGAACGACTGGCGACGAGATGACCGGCGGGGTCACCCTTCTCTATACCCTCACTCCAAAGAGGATCAAGGGCTGTCAAGAACTGCGGTAGCAGCTGTTCGACAACGTAGGGGATATATCCGGGTTTAACTCCCTTCAAGGCTGAGAAGGCGGTTTTCAAGGCTATACCACTCATACCTGACTTGGAAGCTAGCTGCTGGTCGATCATTGTGCAGCAATCATCTACAACCATAGCCTTTTTGTTTGGACTTAACAGCTGATCACTCAATCCCATTTTATGCCTCCGGAGTATCAAGTTACCTGATTGATTTGCAATTAATTGTGTTAGCAAAGGTAATTTTTAGCTAATTTTAATAGCTTATATCATGTCCGCATGATTGCTGATCAAACCCGGAATTCTACTAAATTTAATTTTTCAGTAATCTCAGTCCACTGAGTGTAACTAAAACTGTGGAACCTTCATGACCAATTACGCCGATGGGTAGGTTAATGTTGCCTAAAAAGTTACCGATTAATAACAAGAGAATAAACCCTAGAGCTACAACTATATTCTGTTTGACGACAGAGTGCGATCGCCTGCCCAATTCTATGGCTGTGGCGAGTTTCTCTAACTTATCTGCCATCAAAACTATATCGGCGGTTTCCAAAGCCACATCACTGCCGGCGATGCCCATAGCAATACCTACAGAAGCCTGTGCCAGGGCTGGAGCATCATTAATTCCATCCCCCACCATTGCCACGGTTTGATACTCTTGCTGGAGCTTACGGATGACATCCAGCTTATCTTCAGGGAGGAGTTCGGCATAAACTCGGTCAATACCCACAGTTTGCGCTACACTGTCAGCCGTGCGTTGATTATCGCCGGTAATCATGACAATTTGCTCAACTCCCAATTTTCGCAAGCGGCTAATCATGGCTGCTGCTTCTATTCTCACCATATCGGAAATGGCGATCGCACCCATAACAATTGTTTCCCTCTCTGCTTCCGGGGTGGGGTTCTTTGCTACCCAAACCACAGTTTTACCTTCATTTTCCAAAGACTGCACCGATTTTTGCAATTCTTCTGGGAACTGGGTGACATATTGCTTTATAAAAGCTGTATTCCCCACAAACACCTTTTCTTGATTGACAAATCCCACAATTCCCTGTCCTGGAATCGCTTGCACATCAACCCCACGCACCCAATCTGCACCAGCGGACTGGACAATGGCTTTACCGATGGGATGTTCGGAACAAGATTCCAAAGCGGCTGCGGCTTTTAATACTTCATTCTCCGAATATTCACTACTAGGAATTACTTGAGATACTTGGACATTACCTGTAGTTAGAGTACCAGTTTTATCAAAGGCGATCGCGCGAACTTTACCAATTTTTTCCAACTGCGCCCCATTCTTAAATAAAATCCCTTGTCGCGCCCCATTAGCAATTCCTGATAACAGTGTCGGCATAATTGCCGCCATCAGCGCACAGGGAGAAGCCACAACCAAAAAAGTCAAAGCGCGATAAATTGTCGTTTCCCAAGTCCAACCCCAAATGAAAGGCGGTAAAAAGACTAACAATAAACCAGCTACGACAATTACCCGCGCATATATGCGTTCAAATCGTTCAATAAATTGTTGAGAAGGGGGTGCTTCTGTCTGTGCTTGTTCCACCAAGCGAATCACGCGCTGAATTAAACTACTAGAAGCTGGTTTGTGTACCTGAAGTTTCAAAGCCCCAAAACCGTTGAGAGTCCCTGCAAAAACTTCATCTCCTACCGACTTTTCTATAGGTAAAGACTCCCCAGTAATTGCGGCTTGATTTAGGGTACTATAACCAGAGATAATTATCCCATCAGTGGGAATTAACTCACCTGGTTTGACGATAATTTCATCACCCACCTTCAGCTGAGTAATGGGCAGCATTTCTTCCTCTCCCTTCAGTAAAACCCTTGCTGTATCTGGAGTCAAACTCATTAAACCCTTGATACTGCGTTCAGTCCGCCGCATGGCGTAACCTTCCAAAGCCCCACTAATGGCAAAGATGAGAATCAAAATCGCCCCATCAATAATTAGATGATATTCTCCACGCCATAAACCCAGACTAGCAGCACCAAGCGCCGCCACAATCATCAGCAAATCTACATCTAATTCTTTTTCCTTAATTAGAGTAGTCAAACCCTCACGGGCGCTGTCATATCCACCAATTACATAAGCCGCAGGTAACAACAGCAAAGCCCATCCCAACCAGCCAATATGTAAAGCCAACCATCCCAAAAACAACAGCACTCCACACACCAAAGCCGCCAAAGTATCGGAATGTTCTTCAGTAAATTCTGTTAAACGTTGAGGGTAAAGCATAAAAATTCCCTGAATAATCACCCTCTCACCCTAAACCTTGACATTACTGTCAATGTCAAGCCTAAAATGAAAACTTCTCCGCGTACCTACCCTCCGGGAACGCCTCACGGCGAATGCGTTAACCTCCGCGTACCTTTGCGTTTAAAAACAATGAAAACCCTAACCATCAAAGAACTCACCCAAGCAGTAGGACAAAGCATCACCCCCCGCATGGTGAGACATTACCATCAACTAGGACTCCTACCACAACCAGAGCGATCGCCTAGCAACTACCGCCTATACACAGATAAAGATATAATCAGATTGCAGCGAATCGTCGCCTTAAAAAATCAAGGTTTCCAACTCAACCATATCCGCAACATATTAGAAACCGAACCAGAGACAGACAACCTCATAGGACAACTCCAGCAGCAATATCGGGCTGTGATGCAGCAAATAACCCAACTGCGACAAACAGCCTCAGCATTAGAGAACTTACTCGGACGCGATCGCCATTGTCAAATCATGCAAGCCGAAGTCCTATCGCAACTCAAACATTTAGAAGTAGAAACCCAAATCGGCATAGGAGAACTCAATCAACTGTGGAGTGGCTTAGATGCAGAAGTACATCATCATCCAGAATCATTCACCGAATCATTGCAGAGAATTTTACCCGACTTATCCCAGCGTTCGGAAATCGAACAAGATTTAATTGCCCAATTGGTACTAGCCTGCGGTGATGTTAGTTTAGTGTCTTTTGTCAAACTTAGTCAAGGTGCGATCGCAGCCAGTAGAGAAAGCCTAAAAACAGGGTGTAAAATCGTCGTAGATATTCCCACAGTCGCAGCAGCCTTAGATCAAACCAGACTCACCCATCTAGGCTGTGAAACCATCACCTTAATAGACAACCCCCATATTACCACCGCCCCAGAAGCCGAAACAGAATTTTGGCAACAGCAGAAATGGCGAAAAAAACTCACCCAAATCACTAACAACAGTATATTAGTCATAGGATACGCCCCCTCAGTCCTATTAGAAATCTGCCAAGCCATAGACCAGAAAAAAATCCAACCCGCCCTCATCATCGGCTTACCCATAGGCTTCAGCCACGCCCCCGCAGCCAAACGCAGACTTATGCAACAACCCATACCATACATAACAATAGAAGGAACCCTTGGCGGAGGACTCCTAGCCGCCACAACCCTCAACTCCCTACTAGAAACCCTAATCAACAAACCAGACTGCCATTGCCATCTTACCTCCTAACCTCTCCCCCTCCGCGCCTCTGCGCCTCTGCGTGACCCTACCCCCTTCTCCGCAAAACCAACCAAGTAACAACCGGAGTCCCAATCAAAGCCGTCACCGAATTTAGAGGTAAAACCAACTGATTTCCAGGTAACTGAGAAACCAAATCTGCAACCAAAGCCAAAATACCCCCCATCATCGTCACCGAAGGAACCAAAACCCGATGGTCAGAAGTATTAAATAAACTGCGACACAGATGAGGAACCGAAACCCCCAAAAAAGCAATCGGCCCACAAAAAGCCGTAATTGCCCCTGCTAAAATAGAAGCACTCGTAATCAACCAAAACCGAGTGCGTTGCACAGCCAAACCCAGAGTACTAGCATAAGACTCACCCAGCAGCAGCGCATTTAAAGGTTTAGATAACAGAATAGCCACAGCCAACCCTAAAACCACCACCGGGGCTAAAACTAAAATTTGCGTCCAAGTCACACCGCCAAAACTGCCAAAAGTCCATTGTAAATAAGTTTGAATATTATTAGTTTCGCTAAATTGCAGCAAAATACTCACTAAAGCACTGGTAGCATAGCCAAACAATAAACCTAAAATCAGCAGTTGCATTGTATCTTGAACCCGACGCGCCACAACTAACACCAAACCTAAAGCTAAACCTGCGCCTAAACTGGCGGCTATGACTAAACTTAAGTCACCAATTATTCGTAAGCCTTTAAATATAGCACCAGCACCAGTCGCACTTGTTGTGAGAACAACTAAAGCCACACCTAAACTTGCACCAGAACTAATTCCTAATACAAATGGTCCCGCTAAAGCATTTCTAAATAAGGTTTGCATTTGTAAACCACTGACTCCCAAAGCTGCACCGGCTAAGGTGGCTGTTAAGGCTTTAGGTAAACGAAATTTGAGGATAATATTTGTCCAAGTGGCTTTTTCTGGTTCTCCTCCTAGTAAGATGGTCAGGACTTCGTTGATGGGTATATTAACTGAACCAAAACCTAAATCTAGTAAAAAGGCGAATATTAAGGCTGATAGTAGGGTTAAAAAAATCAGATGTTGGCGACGAAATAATTTCAGGTTGAATTTATAGTTTCGTAATAACATAATTGAAGATATTTTTGTAGGTTGGATAGAACGCAGTGAAACCCAACATTTTCCGTGCTACACTCAAGACATTTGTTGGGTTTCGTTCCTCTACCCAACCTACTATGTTAAGCAAAATATTGGAGTTAAATTAAAGTATCCTAAGTTAATTTGCGGTAATAAACGAGTTGATGATTGGGTAACAATTCAGGATGAAATATTTTAATTAAATCAGCTAAAACTACATCGGGGTTACTAATACCACCTTCCCAATAATCGTTACCTTGATGTTCGTTTAATCTGGCATCATTATTATAAAGGTTGCCAATTTTTACAGCTTGAAAATCACCATAGCGATTATCTGCGTCCAAAATATCTTGTACATTCCGCCAAGATTGACTAAAGTTCAGCCAGTAGTCAGCATTAGCAGCACGTTCTAAGATAATCTCGAAAGATAGGGGAAGGCTACCAGAAGTGTTATCATCATTCCACAGATAATTTGCGCCAGCGTCATTGAGATATTTAGCGACATAACTATTACCTCCTGGCATATACCAAGTACCTTTAAAGTTAAATCCCACAAATACACTAGGTCGTTTGTTTATAGACCGAGTTTTTTGAGCAATTTCTTCATATTTACTCGCAATTTCCCTAAATACTTTTTCGGCTATTTCTTCCTGATTAAAAAACAAAGCTGTAAATTTCATCCACTCGGTTCTTCCCAGGGGTGAATTTTCCATATATTCTGCATTGATAGCGACTTTCAAGCCAGCATCTACTAATTGCGGATAACTATCTGTTTGTGAATTACCCACAGCATAGGTTGTAATTAAGTCAGGGTTTAAATCTAATATCTGCTCAATATTGACATTATTATTTCTCCCAACTTCTGTAATTTTACCTGTTTGAATTCTCGAAATTACATCAGGTGTATTTATTTGTTTAAAATCACTCACACCGATTAATTTATCCACCACTCCTAACTTAGCTAAATGTGGTAAATGAGTAGTCGAAAGCGAGACAACAGAATTTACAGGGACAGTAATTACTTGCGTTGCTGGAAAATTCTCTGGTACTGGTGCGCCACACTGCACTAAAACATATTGGAAACCTGTATTAGCATTCCGCCAAGGATTTTTAACCGTGACAATTTTGTAATGTTTATGATACTCGACATTAAAACCAGTGGCATAATTAACGCTCACTTTTGCGGGAAAATAATCAACATTAGGATCATATTCTTGACCACAGGTGCTGATACCCAAAGGACTTGTATTATTACAAGCAATAATTAAGGTAGCAACTAAGAATAATAGACAAATAAACAAGTTTATTTTATATTGGCGGAATTTAGCAAAACTCATATATTTTTCTCTATCATTTCTCTCATGATTGAAATATATCCAAGAATTAACGAACCACAGAGAACGCCATACTTGACATCATCCTTCCTTCTTTCCTTCTTCCTTCCTTACCTTTGTGTACTTTGCGTCCTTTGCGGTTCGATAAATCCAAATTAATCCAACACAGGAGGATAAGAATATTCCCTCACCTTATTACCCTTCACCAAATGTTCCTCAACAATAGTTGTAGCCACATCAGGAGTAACGCGAGTGTACCAACTCCTATCCTCAGAATTAAACACTACTGGCCCCAACTTGCAAACCTCCAAACATCCAGAAGTTCTCACTTCAATATCCAAACCAGCTTCTGCAACTGCTGATTTTAAAGCCTCAAAAGTAGGTTGCCATTTCCGAGAAGGAAGACAGCGCCCAGAAGTACAAACTGAGATATAGGAACGCTTCAAAGGGTTGCGAGTAAATGGTATTGGCTGCTTTCCTAACACATAAATTTCCCGCAATTGTTGATAAAGCACTAACTTATCTAAATTAGGTTTACCCTCTGGTAATAAATTCTCATCTTCCACAAAAGGATTAGGTAAAAATATAGTCATCACCTCTGCATTTGCGCCATTCCAAAATTTAATCCCCCAACTTCTGGGATTTCCTTCTGCATTAAAGCGGCGATAAAAAGCAGCGCGACTAACTTGACGCTTTTGTCTTAATTCCAATGGTGTTTTACAGTCAGGACCGCCCAAACTAGCCTCAATACACAAATGTAAATGCCAACCTTCAGCCGCTACCGTTAAATAACCATCGTAAAGAATACACAGTTTAGGTGCAGCCGTAAATTCTAATTCTAATACCCCACCTTCAGCAACATGACCTACTCCTACCTGATGCCAATTTTCTTGAAATAAAGTGTACAGCAATGATGATAAAACATCACTATCGGCTGGAAAATCTTCATACTCAACTCTACCTCCTGAAAGCAGAGGTTCTGTTGTCATCAGATTTAAAGGTGTTACCCAAGGATTAAATTGAGTCATAGCATTTGCCAATTGTTACTAAATTTTCAGAATGTCGCTCTCAAACCAACTTGAAAAACTCTACCTGCATCAGGAAAACCAGGAAATAGCTGATAGCGTTGGTTAAAAATATTATCCACACTACCATTAAGTACAAGGTTATCACTCAAAGAAATTCGCAGTTTAGTATCAAAGGTGGTATAACCAGACAAAAATTCTGTGTTGATGTTATTTGTGGGATAGCCACTCAGGGAATGCATGAGAAATCCTAAATATACACCTTGAGGATTTTCATAAGAAATTCCGGCATTTAAACTATTTGCACCTGCAAAGCGTAACTCTCTACCTACTTCCGCAGGATTGCTACTTTCTAAAATCTGCGGGTCATTCAGGGTATAATTAGCAAAAGCAAAAATATTCTTGGCTAGTTGCACATTTAATGCTGCTTCAATTCCTCTGGTACGAACTAAGCCGATATTTTCAAAAGTACCTGTATTGCCATTTACCGGGGGAGTCAGTCTTGTAAAGGCGATGGTGTCAGATACTCGATTCTGAAAAAATGTTAACCTTAGTAACCCAATATCACCTAGCTTTTGGTCAATTCCGATATCATAACTATTACCTTTTTCTGGTTCGAGTTCTGGATTGCCAACATTAGTTGGATTATTATTAAATAAGTTAGCTATGGTGGGCGCTCGAAAATTTCTGATGTAGTTAGCCCGGAGTGTTGTAGAATCGGATAGTTTTAGTTTTGTCCCTACAGATGGTGATGTAAATGAACCATTAACTAAACTACTAAAATCTTGCCTGACTCCTAAATTTAAACTGAGGTTAGGAGTTAAATTAGTTTCATATTTGGCAAAAATTGCCCCTTGATTAATACCATCATTATAATTTTCGGTACTAACATCAGTGGCAAATTGCAAAATGTTATTCCGGACATTAACGGTGCGGTAATCAAAGCCATATACTAATATCTGATTCTCGGCTAATTGCCAACTGTGTGTGGCTTGAAGACCGTAAGACCTTTGATTTGTCTCAAATCTTCTTTGAGATGTAATTGCACCACTACGATTATCAAAGCGAGTATTGAGAAAGTCTGTGTAAATCTTCGCTGTTAATAAAGAATCATTCCCTTCACCTAACTGAGAGTTCCAAGTTAAATCAGCTAAAACTTGGTCGGTAAATTTGCGATTGTTATCAGTTAAAGAATTGAAAAATCCTTGACCAAATTCAGGTTCAGGAATGGGTACTCCTCCTGGTACGCCTTGATTTTTAGCTAAGTATAAAGTAGAAAGAGTTAAGGTGTTTCTATTCCCTAAATCTGCTTCTAATTTGACGTTAAAATTATTGAACAGAACATCATCGTTTTCTCTGGTTCCTTCAAAGTTAGCTTCGGGAATGGAAAAAGGAAAATTATTTTGCGCCTGGGTACGGTTATAACCCACAACCCAAGATATATCTCCTTGTCTCCCGCTATTTTGAAGGGTTTGCTGATTTAATCCATACGCACCCAGAGTTACCCCGGCTTCTGTGGTAATTCTTTCTGTGGGACGACGAGTAATAATGTTAATTACGCCCCCAATAGCATCGGAACCGTAAAGGGTAGAACCACCACCGGGTAAAACTTCTACTCTTTCTACATTGTTGGTGGTAATTTCGGAAAGGTCAAAACCACCAGAACCTAAATTATTAATTGGTCTACCATCTAATAATATTAAAACTTGTCCAGAGTTAGAACCGCGAATAAATTGACCACTTAATGCACCAACTCCCGTCCCCACTGTACCATCACCTAAAACGCCTGGAAGAAATCGCAGGGCTTCTTTAACTGTTCGCGCCCCTCTGGCTTCGATTTCTTCTTGGGTAATGACATACACCGGACGCGTAGAATCTTCAACTGTGCCATCACGTCGCAAAGGTGAAGACACTCTTTGATTTAAGAGTTTATCAATTACAGTCAATTCAATATCGGGTTCTGATTCTGAAGCTATGACATATCCGCCTGAGAAAATCGCATAAATCGTGTGCAGAATCAGTAAGTTAATCCAGCATTGCCAATAAAATTTAGGCATCTAGTTTCTCTCTTTAAGCATGGGTGTTATTGAGACTGGTTACAGAAGTCTCAGAAATTAGTTTTTAACCGCCGATAAAATTCAGATTGATTCGTGAATTGATTGCTGTTTCTCAATCATGCAAATGCGCGGGCTGAATTGGCAGATAAACTCTTGTTTGCGCCTAGCCGTCGGTAACGTTTTCAACGAATGCGCCTCTATGTGAGTTTTCCATATCCAAATTCAGCAGCACAAAACCTACTGGCGTGCCAATCCACTACAGTTAAAGGAAAATACTTTAACGCAGCAAAAAATTGTGCCTTGGTGTACTGCACGAAAACGCAATCTACAAAGATTTTGTATTTAATTCAGTTTTAATAAATACCTGTGCTGACCAATTTTTTTCATTCTATGCATCATCTGTGCCTCGCAGATAGGTGTTTGCTTTGGAATCACGTCAGTGGGCATTCTGACTCAGAGACAATAGTTGTTTGTGTCTCATTACAGCTGCGGGACAGCGCCGGACTTACACCGAACTTTCCCCCGGATTACAGGAGTTACCTGTTACGTCTAATGGATGCTTGCCAATAGAACTGACTTTTTTTAATTAAACCATAATACTATAGAAGTGCGGATTTTTACAGGATAAACACTGTTGTCCGAAAAATTTACAAGTGAATGATAATGATTATTATTGTAATTTGGTGTCTTGTCAACTGTTAATGGCGGTAATTTCAGAATAAATAATTAATTTTTTTAACTTTTTCATACACAATCAGGTCTGTACATCCTGTTTTTGTTAATTTACAATTTTCGGAAACAGAAAATTAGAAGAAATTTAACACCAGATGTATAATTAGCGCGTCTCCTCTTGCATCGAAAGATAAAATTTCAGACTTTCCAGCTTTCTGTACCTAGATAAAGAGCATTATGTGGCAACAAGAAAAAAAAGATAGTGCAATAGTCAGTCTGGCATTACTACTGTCCTTAGCTACTACCCCTATGGCAGTACCTTTGTTCGTGCAGACATCAGTGCTGGCACAATCTGCCACTGACGCTGACTCTTTTCCACGACTGAAAACAGTGGAAGATGAGACTACGGTGCGGATTGATGGTTCTATGAGTTTGGCTGCAATCAATCAAAGTTTAAAACAAAGTTTTGAGCAACGGTTTTCTGGTACGAATGTAAACGTGGCGGCGAATGGCGCTGATGTGGCAATCTCAGCTTTAGTGGATGGCAGAATTGATATTGCAGCGATCGCTCGGAGTTTAACTTCAGAAGAAGAAGCACAAGGTCTGCTACAATTACCGTTTCACCGAGAAAATATTGCCATCATAGTTAGTACAGATAATCCTTTTCAGGGTGGTTTGACTGACCAACAATTCGCGGATATCTTCCTGGGCAAGATTACAGATTGGTCGGAACTGGGCGCACCTGAAGGTACTATTCGATTCATTGACCACCCTGAAACAAGCGATACCCGTAATATATTTCGCACTTATCCCGCTTTCAAAGGTGCTGAATTTGCTACAGGCTCTAATGCTACCCAAATAAATGAGGATAACACCGCCGAAATTATCCCACAACTAGGCAATGACGGCATTAGCTATGCGATGGCTCATCATGTGTCACAGCTGCCAAATGTCCGCGTGATTCCTTTAAATGAAATTTTGCCAGATAATCCTAATTATCTCTATTCCCAGCCTTTATTTTATGCTTACAGGCAAAATAGGCAATCTTCCAGCCCCAATGTCGCCAATTTTATCGGATTTAGCCTGGCATCACGAGGACAGGAAGCTATAGAAGCAGCTAGTGCTACAGATATGTTGCTGGCGACCGGAGGTATCGCTCTAGGTGTAGCACAAACAGCAGCAAGTCCTACTGTAGACGCTATAAATGTATCAGATGAACAGCAACCTCCAGAAACTACGTTGAGTCCCGGTCAAGTACCGCCGTGGTGGTTTTTGCTGCCGACATCTGTGATCGTTTGCTTACTAATGTGGATTTTCCGGTCACGCCTATGGGCAACGGCAGCTAAAAATAACACGTCAGATGCAAATCTCAATGCCGCTTCTGATCATGAAATGGCAACAAATAATACAGGTATTTCTTCTAGTGTGGGTGAACCTCTAGCCGAAACTTCAGACAACGATACTGTTTTAGCAGGAGCCACAGCCGCTATTGGTTCTGTTGTTTCTGGCGAAAAAATCGATAATCCAGAATCGGTTGACACTAATAATTCTGGTAATTATATCGAAACAGTTTCTTTTGATGATCATCAGTCCCCCTGGGATATAGAAGCACCAGCAGCTGTGGTAAATACTCCATACCCTCAATTGCCAGATGTATCTAAAGTTGTCTCTGAAGAGTCGAAGGTTGAGGAAGTGACATCAGATATGGAAAATTGGGAGATCACAGACTCTGGTGACGAAACATCAGAACAGCCCCAGGTCGAACCGGATTTAATTGCGGATATGCTCTGGGATGAAACTCCGGAGTTAGCTGGCAATATGGAAACAGAAGCCAGTGTCTGGTCTGAGATGGAAGATAGTTTTGACACGATAGAATCTAGTAATTGTCACGAACCAATTTTACCTGCATCGGATGACAAGATATCAGAGGAGGTCACCACTTCAGATCCCACACTCCCAACTATTACTGAAGAGGACGATATATTTAATGTCGTGGCGGATGCGGCTGAACCAATCAAGTCTGAGGCAGACTCTAATCTGCCAAAGGAAATGGATATTTTTGCAGATAGTGCCACTTTTGTAGGAACTGGTATTAATGCATCGGCTGGCGAGCGCGGTAATTCTGAATCGGTCAGTGAAGTGCTAAATAATACTACAATAGACTCTTTGTTTGACCTGGATGGAGAACAAAGTATTGTCCTCAAACCCCGGAATCCGGAATGGGCTTATGCGAGTTGGTACATTGGTGAAGTTTGCCAGCAAGCATTAGCAAATAATGGCATCTCGGAATTATATCTGCGGCTGTATGATGTCACGGATTTAGATTTGAGTTATCAAACTCCCCAATTTGTCCAGCAATATGAATTAGATTCAGCCATAGAACTCTATATTGCCATTCCTCGAAGTAGTAGCGATTATATTGCGGAAATTGGGTATGTGACAGCAGGCGATCGCTGGGGGACAATTGCCCGCTCCCCAAGGGTTCGCGTCTTTGATACACCTGTGGAAGATCCCATAGAAGACCCAGTGATTAATCTCGATGGGGAGCAAAGTATTGTCCTCCAGCCTCGGAATCCGGAATGGGCTTATGCGAGTTGGTACATTGGTGAAGTTTGCCAGCAAGCATTAGCAAATAATGGCATCTCGGAATTATATCTGCGGCTGTATGATGTCACGGATTTAGATTTGAGTTATCAAACTCCAGAGTTTGTCCAGCAGTATGAACTAGATTCAGCCATAGAACTTTATATCGCTATTCCTCAATGCGATCGCGATTATATTGCTGAAATCGGGTATATGACAGCAGGCGATCGCTGGGTGACAATTGCCCGCTCCCAAAGGGTTCGCGTCTTTGATACACCTGTGGAAGATACCATAGAAGACCCAGTGATCAATCTGAATGGGGAACAAAGTGTTGTCCTCAAACCCCGGAATCCGGAATGGGCTTATGCGAGTTGGTACATTGATGAAGTTTGCCAGCAAGCATTAGCAAATAATGGCATTTCGGAATTAGCTTTGCGGCTGTATGATGTCACGAATTTAGATTTGAGTTATCAAACTCCAGAGTTTGTCCAGCAGTATGAACTAGATTCAGCCATAGAACTTTATATCGCTATTCCTCAATGCGATCGCGATTATATTGCCGAAATCGGGTATGTGACAGCAGGCGATCGCTGGATGACAATTGCCCGTTCCCAAAGGGTTCGCGTCTTTGATACACCTGTGGAAGATCCCACAGAAGAACCAGTTCTCAATCTCGATGGTGAGCAAAGTATTGTCCTCCAGTCCCAAAATTCGGAATGGGCTGCTGCGAGTTGGGAGATTAGTGAAACTTACCAGCAAACATTAGTCAATAATGGCATCTCGGAATTAGCTTTGCGGCTGTATGATGTCACAGATTTAGACTTGAGTTATCAGACTCCAGAGTTTGTCCAAGAATATGAACTAGAGTCAGGAATAGAAAAAAAATATATCGCCATTCCCCAAAGCGATCGCGATTATATTACCGAAATCGGGTATGTGACAGAAGGCGAACTCTGGGTAACAATTGCTCGTTCCCAAAGGATTCGCGTCTTTGGTATACCCTTGACAGATACCACAGATGAAAACCTAGCAACAGCAGAGGCAACATTTGTGGATTTACCCCAAATAAATAATCAGAGTAGTATTCTGCTGAAATCTCGGTCTCCCAAGTGGGCTTATGCTACATGGTATATTTCCACAACTGATCGACAAACACTGCAAAATCACAACATCTCGCAATTATATTTGCGGCTGTATGATGTCACAGGTTTGGACTTGAGTTATCAGACTCCTCAGCTTGTGCAGCAGTATGAATGCGACGACATCATCCGCGATCGCTATGTGGCAATTTCTGCAACTGACCGTGATTATCTGGCCGAAATAGGTTATTTTATCCAAGGCGATCGCTGGGAGATCATCACCCGTTCCGAAAGGATTCGTGTCTTCAGTCGTCCCCAAGCAGATTTTTGGTTTGTTGCAGATGCGGAATTAATTATCCACGGATCAACAGAACCAGGTGCAACAGTAAATATTGCTGGTAAACCCATCACACTCAAATCAGATGGGACTTTCCACCTGCGTATTCCTTTCTCAGATAACTCAATTAACTATCTGATGACGGCAATTGCTGCTAATGGAAAACAGAGTACAACTATCCAAAAGCAATTTTCTCAGGAAAATTCAGCAGGCTAGGGGAGAAGAGGAACGGGGGCAGGGGGCAGGGGGCAGGGGAGACAGAGATAGAGAGAGGTTAGTTAAATAGAATAAGTGCATATTGACCTCTCCCTACTCCCTACTCCCTAAAATTAAGCAGGTTCAAAGCTCATCGCTACACCGTTCATACAGTAGCGCTTACCAGTCGGTGCAGGGCCATCGTTAAACACATGGCCTAGATGTCCACCACAGTTGCTGCAATGCACTTCGGTTCTAGTCATGAAAAATGACCGATCTACAGTCACAGCGATCGCACCTTCAATTGGTTGAAAAAAGCTTGGCCAGCCAGTACCACTATTAAACTTGGTGTCAGATGTAAATAGTGCTTGTCCACAGCCAGCACAGACAAAAGTCCCCTGATCATATTCTTTATCGAGTGGGCTGGTGAAGGCGGGTTCAGTACCATGTTTGCGTAAAACGCGAAACTGTTCCGGCGTTAAAATTGTCCGCCACTCTTCTTCAGGTTTAGTAATTGCAAACTGGCTTTTAGAAGTCGTCATGTTCTGGGAACCCCAATTAATATTGTCAGATAAAATGGCTGTGCCAATAATTGCAGCACTAGCCTCTAAAAAATAGCGTTTGTTCATGATCTCTATTTTAACTTAAGCAATCTTGGCCACAGTGAAACCTTGTAGAGACTTTCCATGGAACGTCTCTACATTCTTTGTCACCAGATATCTATTAGCTACCAAAACACAGTTCATACTCTTCTGTAGTAATATCAGGGTTGGTTGTGAGATAATCACCCAGGCGATCGCAAGCATGATTCAGCAGCTGATCGAGGTCTAATGTTTGCAGTTCTATCTCCTCTAGATTCCACAGTTTAATTGTGGCATCCTGACCCCCAGAAGCTAGCATTGTACCGTCAGGACTGAAATTAACGCTTTTGACACCGCCATGATGCCCAGGGAAGGTTTTCAGTAAAATCCCATTACTAATATTCCAGAGTTTGATGCTATGATCATCACTAGCTGAAGCCAGCATTTTGCCATCAGGTGAGAAGCTAACGTGAGTCACCAAATCAGTATGTCCCTGGAAAGTGCGAAGCAGTGAACCGTCTAAACTCCAGAGTTTCACAGTTTTGTCATCACTAGCTGAAGCAATAGTTTTGCCATCAGGAGCAAAGTTAACACTCCATATACTGGCGCTATGCCCTGGGAGAGTTTTCAACAGCCGACCGTCTCGGTTCCAGAGTTTGATAGTTTTATCTGCACTGGCGGAGGCGATAGTTTTGCCATCGGGGCTGAATTTGATGTTAGTTACCCAACCGTTATGACCTGAAAGAGTTTTCAGCAAACGACCATCACGACTCCAGAGTTTGATAGTTTTGTCTGCACTAGCAGAAGCCAGAATTTGGTCATCAGGGCTGAAACTCATACTCGTTACCCAATGTTTATGTCCCTTCAGGGTATGCAGCAAAGTCCCATCTCGTTTGCGAATCTGGATAGCCTGGTCTGGACTTGCCAACGCAACTAACTTTTCATCCCTCGTAAAACTAATGCCCATCACATCTTCGACAGGGGAAGGCAGGGTTTTGAGTAACTGACCATTCAAATTCCAGAGTTTCATGGTGTTATCTGAACTCAAGGAGGCAATATTACTTCCATCAGGGATAAAGCTGACATCATTGACACTACCTTTATGCCCGTAAAAAGTTTTGGGCAAAGTTCTATCTAGTTTCCATAATCGGATAGTATTGTCATCACTAGCCGAAGCGAGTCTATCGCTATCTGGGCTAAAACTTAGACTATTCACCTCATGGCTATGTCCTTGCAAAGTCCCTAACAAGTTACCTGCACGAGTCCAAAGTTTGATAGTTTTATCCGCGCTGACAGAGGCAATTATTTTACCATCAGCAGAAAACTTTACTTGCCAAACATCAGCACTATGACCTTCTAAAGTTCTGAGTAAATTACCGTCACGACTCCAGAGTTTAATCCTATGGTCGGCACTGGCTGAAGCAATTGTCTGTCCATCAGGGCTAAAACTGACATCAAGAACTTCTCTAATACTTGCTGGTAAGGTGGATAACAAACGACCGTCTAAACTCCAAAGTTTAACTGTGCCATCATCACTAGCCGAGGCAATGGTATCACCTTCTGGTGAGAAACTGACGCTATTGATACTGCGGCTATGCCCGATAAAATTTGCGAGTAACTTGCCGCCACGACTCCAGATGATAATGCTGTTGTCATTGCTACCAGTGGCTAAGATTTCACCATCCGGCGAGAAATTAACGCTATTCACCCCATGAATATGTCCTGTGAGAGTTGTGAGTAACTTACCGTCACGACTCCAAAGTTTAATGGTATTGTCACTACTAGCAGAAGCTAATATTTGACCATCCGGTGAAAAACTGACACTATTTACACTATCTTTATGGTCTGTGAGAGTTGCCAGTAAGCTGCCATCACTCTTCCAAAGTAGGATACTGTTATCAGCATAACCAGAAGCCAATATTTGACCATCCGGTGAAAAACTGACGCTGGTTACCCAAGAATTATGAGTCAAACGGTTACGTTCTTGAGTTCCATAAACTGCTTGTTGGAGGATAGTTGCAGTTTGAGATTGGATATTTCTAGGGATTCCCGGTATAATTTTTTGTACTTCTCTCCCTGCCTTGAGGCTAGTGACTAATGCTTCTAACTGCTGATGGGAGAGGAGAAAGTTTTCTGACAAAGAATTTAAAGCCTGTATTTCTCGTAACTGGGCTTTTTGAGTTTGTTGGTAAGCTAAAACAGCTAAACCAAAAGCAGTCAGTCCCAGAATACTCATAATTCCTACAGTTCTTTGCGCTTTTCTGAGACTATGTTTTTCTTTTTGTTGTTGGCGTTGTCTTTCGATTAAACAAGCTTGAATAAAACCTTGGACATCAGCAGATACTTCGTCAGTGTAATTAATATAAATTTCTTCAGCTTCTGCGAGGCGAACACCTTGCAAGAGAAAATCTGGTTGTTCAGCGCTATTTTTCCACAAAGCGGCTGATTGGGCAATTTGACGATGCGATCGCATCCTCGCACGATTTTCCTCTAACCACCAGCGCAACGTTGACCAGTAGCGAATCAGCACTTCGTGGGCTACTTCTACAGTTACAGGCGAAGATGGAGGTGATACAAGAGAAGTTTTTCTTTGTTCTCCTAGTCCTCTAATCCCCCCAAACGCTTCTGCCTCTTCTTCTAAATTCACAACTACCAGCTTGGCAGCAATTAACACTTGTAATGTTCTTTCTACCAATGGAACCGGATATTTTTTGACGATTAACTCAGATTTGAGTACCCTACGCCGAGTATCTTCCGTACCCTCTCCCAACTGTGTCAGCGACAGAAAAATCCACTGGGCGCACTCTTGAGCTTCTGGATCTAAACTATGATAAACTTTTTGGGCTTTGCTTTCCAACGCTCCTTTAATCCCACCCAAATGCTGTTGGTATGCTTGTAAAGTGATGGCAGCATTTTCGCGGTATTCCCACAACTGTTCTAAAACGAATTCCAATAATGGTAAATCCCCAGGAGATTGGTGTAACTCCTGCACCAGCACTTCTACCAATTCCGCCTCTACAGTTAAACCAACTTTTTCTGCCGGGTTAATAATCATCCGGCGATACTCTTCTTCAGTCAAACAGGGAGGTAACAGCACACTCGACTGCTGCAACAACTTCACCAATTTTGGGACTTCTAAACAAGGGGCGATAAAATCTGCCCGCAAGGTAATGATTAATTTAAACTTTTCTGGTACATATTCCAGCGCCCCTAAAACAACCTCTAAAAAATGCTGCCTATCTGCACAGGATGCAGCGGTAAATAATTCTTCAAACTGGTCTACTACCAAAACTACCATTGGTTCTGGGCGGTGACGTACCCAGTGAGCAAATTCTTCTATCCCCTGGCGCAACATTCCCTCTAATTGCATTTGCTGGTAAGCTTTTTCTTTTTCCGTCCCGCTATCTACTAAGCGACGTGATAAAGCTTGCAGAGGATTTACACCAGGGCGAAAGCTTCTTATCCACCAGTCTTCGCTCCCTGGTAAGAGTTCTCCCCGTCGCAGTTGGGCGATTAATCCCGCCTGTACCACAGAAGATTTACCACTACCAGAAGCCCCCACAACGGCAATAAATGACTTTTGCTTTAAGTCACTAATCAGTTGCTGAACCACAACTTCTCTGCCGTAAAAATACTGGGCATCTTCTTCCCCAAAAGCCCGCAACCCCCGGTAAGGACAAAGCCCTAAATCAATAGCTGCCGTTGACTCAACGCCTCTATGACCAGAATTAGAGGGGATAACTTCTATTACGCCTTGTGTACCAGATAACCAGATATGCAACGGCAATTCATGATTGCAGGATAGTTGCAATTGGGTAATCCAAGCAGCTGCTGATAAGCTAAGTTGGGGCGGGGCTGCTTGTAAGGTAGAGAGTAGGGCTTGGGCAAATTGTTCGGGATGATTCTTCGGTGAAGCCGCAGCAATTATACATTGCCCTTGCTCAAATCCTAGTTGTAAATCTTCTACCCAATCTTGTAGAGGTGCAGAGTCATTTGCCACCGGGCAGTCTAAAATAATGATTTGTTGGGCATAAGTTGAACGCCTGAGTTGTTGCCTTAACCAAGAACGACTCAGCCGAATATTTTCTGCTAAAACTAAGGCAGGTTCACCAGCTTCAGTTTCCTCAAGTCTTCCACGTAAATATAACAGGACTGTGGCAAAAATTCTGGGGTGGTCTTGCGGTGCTGATTCTGTAGTTTGTAAACAAGTTTGAATAGTAGAATGTAAATCCTTCGTGGTAACTTCTAGAGAGCGAGGCCAATACTCTAACTCAAAACCACCCACACCTCGTAATAGTTTACTCACCGCCAGGGTAGTCTGATTAGTCGCCAGTCCTTCTAATATTAATGCTTGTCGGGTCGAAGAAGATTCTACAAGGGCTGGTTTTAATCCCAAAATCACTTCGCCCACTCCTTCAACAATCCGCTTAGGTGTTTGCTGCGGATATTCTGAATATAGATTGGTGTCGCCTCTACTTTTGTTTTGCTGATTAATCAGTCGTAATTGCTGATTAGTTTGCTCAATGTATTGGCGCGTTTGATGATAAACATATCTGTAAAGTCCATCAGCATCAATCAAACCCTGGGAATCAGCCGCTTCACCACGCAACCCACGCATTAAGTAATAAGTAAATACGCCATGTCCCAATTCGGGAAATTCCCAAGATTGTTGATGAGTATCACAGGAAAGCAAAGCATAAAATCCTTTACTTTGTTTTGCCCGTTGGCGTAACAATTCCACCATCTGCAATGTCGGATTAGGCAAAGATGGTGTAGTTATCTCACTTCTAGCACCTCGGAATGTCAAGCTACCACTGTGACAAGCATCCAGCCACACTAACTGAGTCTGCGCCTGACTATTTCCCAACAACTGCAAAATTTCCTGTAAACCTAAACCAGTGTTGGGTAAGTCATCTGTTTGAGTATCTGCTAGACACAAAAATGCTTGTTGGGAATTTGACTCTAGCATCCCATGTCCAGAGAAATAAAGTAAAATCGTGTCTTGTGGTTGGGCCGCCGCCGTAATTTCGTGTAAGCTAGCACGCACTGTCGAGAGAGTAGGCAGTGGAGAAGTTAAATCGTGGTGAACTCTTTCTTCGGTTTGGGGAAATCCTTGGGTTGCATCGGCTAAAGCTGCGGCTAAACCCTGACAATCAACAGCCGAATAGCGTAGTGAGGGCAGTCTATCATCTTGGTATTGGTTAACACCCACCAACAATAGCCAAAATTGTGCCTCTCCTAATTCTAGGACATGGGTTAAATGACTGGTAGCTATACCGAGTGGAGACATTTTTAATTAGGGCTTGCTGAATAAATTAAGATTTTCGGCACTGTAACCCAAAGGGGATGCCATTCCAACTAGTATAACCACTAGCAATATTACGATTCGTGGTGTGCATAATCAGCAACCAGTTGTCTGTATTTTTATACCGCAAGGGCAATATATGGTCTCGCCGTGAAGATTGGGGGTCTCCAGCCACAAACGCTCTCTGTTCAATCGCTACCCACGGACGGCCATTATCACTGACACGTCCGGCAATTCTTGTGCCGGCAGTTGTCCTACACAAACCATCCTTGCATATTCTGGTATCCGTTAAATTAAGTTCTAACACAGCTTGACGACCATCTAAATTGCAATTCCATTTTCCCGCCCAGTCAGGGAGAATTACATCCGTGGGGTTGCGTCGAACATAGGTGGTAGCATTAACACCTTGTACTAAGATTACCGAACTAGCCGTTATTGCTAAAAGTACACTTGTCAGTATTCTATTCATTTTCATACTTATGGCGTAATCATGAAAGTTTTTTGGGGTCATTTTCTGTATAGGTGTGTTGATGTTAATTTATGCAGTTTTACGCCTAAAAAAAACTAGAATATAGGACTCATATTTGATTTATGAAACACACGTAGGGTGTGTTATCGAGGAGAGTACGGCACCAAGGCCTGGAAGACAGTGCGTTAGGCTAAAGCCATAACACACCCTACATATACTTAGATTTTTTCAATAATCAAATCGGATTCCTATATTTATAATTTGATACATTGATTATGTAACAATCACCAGATAATATTACTTGTATAAACAAACAAATCAAAAAAAACGCCAAATTGGCGACATTTATAAACTTATCTTTGTTAAAGTATTGATTGTAAAAGACTTGTGGGCTTAATAGTCCAAGCTTTACTACACTTCAAGAGCATTAACTGCGGTACTAATTCTAATAGTTCTGTTATTTATGCTCTATGAATTGAAGATTGCTGCTAGATTTTCTGTAGTGATCTCCACCAATCCCTTCTTCTCGCAAAAGGGACAAGTAGAATCATAAGTCCTTGTTGATTTACTCCTATCCTTACCTCGTTCAACCATGATATGAACGGGGTATTTTTCATGGTTTTTCTCGCGGCAATTTATGAATCAGATACCCCAGACAGGATTAAAATGTCTGAGGTGTTATTGTGCATCAGGGTGTTTATTAATGTTCAAAATTGTTTTGGTAGTCCAGCTTGCTTTAAAATTGCGTTAGCTGTGTGGCGTGATTTTATACAGTTGTCTATAACAAAGGATTGTTGATTTATTGGACTGTACCAAAGCTCATGATCTCCCTTACCCTGGCGTTTAAAATAACACCCTGACGCTGAAAGAATTTGTTTAAGTTGTGGAGTATAAGAAATGCCCATTTTAACAAGCCATAGTAATAGGTTCGTGTAAATGGCTTGTCAAATCTAAAAAGAGAGGTTCTGTACTCGAAAGCTGCACTTGATTTAGCTCAATCAGCTCTGGAATTATCACTTTTAGCTTTTCTGACAGTTTTTCTGCTGTATCAGCTTCTGTGACTAATCCAGGTAAATCTTCACTGGTAGCAACCCAAACTTTGGCTTCAGCATCCCAAAAAGCCTGTACTGCAATGACTTTTTTCCCCATATCGTTTGCTTTCTATCTAGTAGGTTTGGGATTTCTATCTATTAGTGTAGGATAAAGAGTAGGATAAAGTGGGAAAACATAGATTTTACTTTTTTGTCAAATTTGAGTAACTTTCACACAGAGCGATCGCATGATGGCGGATATGATCTGCAATAAAACTAGCGATAAAATAATAACTGTGGTCATAACCTGTTTGGTAACGTAACTGAAGAGGCTGATTCACCGATGCACAAGCTTGGTTAAACACCTCTGGGAGTAATTCTTCAGTTAAAAATTTATCCCCAGTTCCTTGGTCAATCAAAATCGGACTGTGATATCCTACTTGCTGGACTAATTCACTAGCATCATAATTACGCCACGTTTCTTGATTACTGCCTAGATAACGACTGAACGCCTTTTGACCCCAAGGAGAACGCATCGGCGCAGCAATAGGTGCAAAAGCTGAAACTGATTTATATAGTTGCGGGTTTCTCATGGCACATACTAGCGCCCCATGTCCTCCCATTGAATGACCAAAAATACCTTGTTTATCAGGTTGGATGGGGAAATTTGCGGCAATTATCCCAGGTAATTCCTCGACAATATAACTATACATTTGGTAATGCTGATGCCAAGGTTCCTCGGTAGCATCAACATAAAAGCCCGCACCTGTACCAAAATCCCAATCGTCATCTTCACCTGCAATACCTGTGTTGCGGGGGCTAGTATCTGGTGTAACTAATATCAAGCCATACTCAGATGCATAACGCTGCGCCCCAGCCTTGGCCATAAAATTCTCTTCGGTACAAGTTAAGCCAGAAAGGAAATAGAGGACGGGTACTGGTTGTTGAGTGGCTTGTGGTGGTTGATAGACGGCGAAGCGCATTTGACTTTTACAGGTTGAAGACAGATGAGAGTAAAAGCCGAGTTTGCCGCCAAAGCTTTGATATTCTGAGATCAGATGAAGATTGATCATGATTGCTAGAGTTTTAGGCTATGATTCCATCAAGTGATCATTTGTAGCTTCAGAAGATGGATAAAAGCGATCGCTCAAAACTTCTGCCAAAGTATACAAACATTGCTGGGGAAAAGTCGAAAGTGGCAGGTTGGTTTCACCTGATGCTAAAGCTTTAGCATTTTCATAGGCTTCTGGGAGTGCTTCTTCGAGGTAAGGCTTCAGACGAGAATTTTCGCTGAGTAACTTCAGAATCTCTCGCCGTTGTAATCGAATGGTAGCCAACCAGCTACGACTGCGTTTTGCTGATTGAAATTCCCACTTGAGTAAATGCCCAATTAATATACTGAGGAGATTTCGCAATTCCTGACGTTCCTGTATGCACCAGGATTCGATTTCCTCAATTAAATTGGGCAAGTCAAGCTGGTTCCATTGCTGATTACGCAGCAAATCAGATTGTTGCCGAGTCCAAGCGTAAAAGTCAGTTTTATAGAGGTTGGCTTTCAGGTTTATTGCTGTTTCTTCGGTTTCTGGTGTCTGCATTTCTGAGTGCTGAGTGCTGAGTCCTAATTAATTTTTACATTTCTTCGTTCACACGCAGCAATTTTTTTCATGAATATTTCCCAATTTTAATCTGATTTGAGCAGCAATATCTACGACGGGCTACGCCTACGCTGATTGTCTAGACGATTAAAATGTGACTACGCTGCGGATTGATTCACCTTTGTGCATTAAATCAAAAGCTGTATTAATCTCCTCAATGGGCATGACATGAGTAATTAAATCATCAATATTTATTTTCCCATCCATATACCAATCAACAATTTTCGGCACATCTGTACGCCCCCTAGCACCACCAAATGCTGAACCTTTCCAAACGCGTCCAGTTACCAATTGAAAAGGACGAGTTCGGATTTCCTGTCCCGCACCAGCCACACCAATAACGACACTCACGCCCCAACCTTTATGACAGCATTCTAAGGCTTGACGCATGACATTCACGTTGCCAATACATTCAAAAGTATAATCAGCACCGCCTTTGGTTAAGTCCACTAAATAAGGCACTAAATCACCTTCAACTTCTTGGGGATTGACAAAGTGCGTCATGCCAAACTTTTCTGCTAAAGCGCGTTTACTGGGATTAATATCTACCCCAATAATCATATTTGCGCCTACCATCCGCGCCCCTTGGATGACATTTAAGCCAATACCACCTAAGCCGAAAACTATAACGTTTGCCCCTGGTTCGACTTTGGCTGTATTAATCACAGCACCTACACCAGTTGTGACACCGCAGCCAATATAACAAACTTTATCAAAGGGGGCATCTGGGCGGATTTTGGCGACGGCAATTTCTGGTAATACTGTGTAATTAGCAAAGGTAGATGTCCCCATGTAATGATGTAACATTTCTCCACCAATACTAAAGCGACTCGTACCATCGGGCATCACACCCCGTCCTTGGGTAACTCGAATTGCTTGACAAAGATTGGTTTTCATGCTTAGACAATATTCACACTGTCGGCATTCTGGAGTATATAGAGGAATAACATGATCTCCTGGTTTCAGACTTGTGACACCAGCACCAACCTCTACCACCACACCAGCGCCTTCGTGTCCTAAAATTGCCGGAAATAAACCTTCGGGGTCATTACCCGAAAGGGTGTAAGCATCGGTATGGCAAACTCCAGAGGCTTTAATCTCAATTAAAACTTCCCCGGCGCGTGGTGGTGATAATTCCACGGTTTCAATAGTTAACGGCTTACCCGCGCCGTAAGCGATCGCTGCTTTAACTTCCAAAATTAGCCTTCCTGTATAAGATTTGTATCAATGGGCTGTTTTGAGTTTATACCGAGGAATGGTTAGAGAAACTTTTTGTTACTTTTTTATAAATTAACTATAAAATTGCTAAATTGCTTTTTTCAATGAGACTGGTACATTAGTTACAGGCGGCAAACCTGGATAATGATATCGATCCGCCATAATTTTGTTAACTTTGATCTTATCTTTATTGTTACAAAGCTTATGAACCCTGCCCTAACGAAAATTGGCGCTCAAATGTCTAACCTGACTGGCGTAAGAGCGATTATGAAAGATATTATCGAAACTTTAACGGCTGGGGCGGGGCAAGAGTTTATTAATTTGAGCGCTGGAAACCCGTTGATTTTGCCGGAGGTGGAACAGTTGTGGCGCGACTGTACGGCGGAATTATTGGCTGGTTCGGAATACGGCGAGGTGGTTTGTCGTTACGGTTCGAGTCAGGGTTATGCGCCTTTAATTGAGGCGATCGCCAATGACTTTAACAAACGCTATGGTTTAAACTTAAGCGATCGCAATATCTTAATTACACCCGGCAGTCAAAGCCTTTACTTCTACGCTGCTAATGCCTTCGGCGGTTACACAAATCAAGGACAACTCAAACAAATCGTTTTACCCCTCAGTCCGGACTATACGGGCTATGGCGGTGTTTGTTTAGAGCAAGATGCCTTAATTGCCTATAAACCAACTTTGGATATTGATGCAGCCGCGCACAGGTTTAAATATCGTCCAGATTTCAGCCAACTATCGATTACAGAAAGCACCGGTTGCGTCCTGTTCTCTCGTCCCTGTAACCCCACTGGCAATGTGCTTTCTGATGACGAAGTGAAAAAAATTGCGGCTTTGGCTGCACCTTTCAATGTCCCTGTATTAATTGATTCGGCTTATGCGCCTCCTTTCCCGGCTTTGAACTTTACAGAAATGACACCAGTGTTTGGTGAGAATATCCTGCACTGCATGAGTTTATCAAAGGTGGGTTTACCTGGAGAACGCATTGGTGTTGCCATTGGTGATCAAGGCATCATTCAAGCCTTGGAATGCTTTCAGACTAATTTGTGTATTCATCCCTCACGTTATGGTCAAGCAATAGCCGCTATTGCAATTAATTCTGGTGCTTTAGGCCAAATCGCTGAGGAAGTGATTCGTCCTTTCTATCAGAAAAAGTTTACTGTACTTGAAGATACTTTAGATACGACAATGCCCAAGGATTTACCTTGGTTCCTCCATCGCGGTGAAGGAGCGATTTTTGCTTGGTTATGGCTACAGGATTTACCCATGACTGATTGGGAATTTTACCAGGAATTAAAGCAAGTGGGTGTGATTGTTGTTCCTGGAAGTGGGTTTTTCCCTGGTTTGCGGGAAGAATGGTTGCACAAGCACCAATGTTTACGCATTAGTCTGACTGGTAGTGATGAGGAAATTGTCACGGGTATGCAACGTTTGGCACAGGTGGCTGAACGAGTTTATCAGCGTGCTGTTGTGAGTGTAAAATAATGAAAACGAACCGCCAAGGCGCAAAGGTCGCCAAGAAGAAGCAGGGGAGCAGGGAGCAGGGAGCAGGGGGGAAGTTTCTCAACCCACTCCCTAATCCCAATGAATGGTTGGAAATTGGGAAGATTGTCGCTCCTCAAGGTTTGGCTGGGGAGTTACGGGTTTATCCAGAGTCGGATTTTCCGGAGCGGTTTGAGGTTCCGGGGACTCGTTGGTTATGGCATCCTGGGGATCAGGAACCGCAACCAATAGAGTTGTTGTCGGGACGTTATGTGGAAGGGAAAAATCTTTGTATAATTTCTTTGGCTGGGGTGAAAAATCGCAATGATGCTGAGGCGTTACGCGATTATAAGTTGATGGTTCCGGCAAGCGATCGCCCCCAGTTAGGTGAAGATGAATATCATGTCACCGATTTAATTGGGATGTTGGTATTCATGCAAGACTCTGGGGAACTTGTCGGCGAGGTGGTAGATGTAATTCCGGCTGGTAATTTTCTATTGGAAGTCAAACTGCATCAGCCAAATCAAGCTGTTCAGTCAGAAAAATCACCGCCTAAATCCCAGAAGAATCTTTTGATACCATTTGTTAAAGCGATCGCCCCCGTGGTAGATATAGAATCTCGTCGGATTGAAATTACTCCCCCCCCTGGGTTGCTAGAACTAGCGATTGGTTAATTAACTCCCCACTCCCCCGGTTACTGAGCGTAGTCGAAGTAACTCCCTACTCCCTACTCCCCACTCCCCACTCCCTACTCCCCACTCCCTACTCCCTACTTTTGAGCAGATGCTGTTTTACGTCACCTGGCTGAGAAAGTATCAAAGTTGTTGTTGCTACTGCCATCATGCCCATCATAGCTAGGCATAGCACAGCTGTTCTTTGTCTCAATTTTATAGCCGCAACTAAAGTATCTATGGCATTATGAGTACCAGTAACTTGAATGGGAATCAGTGCTTTTAACGCCAAAAATGCATTAGCATAGCGATGTTTACACTTAGATTCCACCAACTTCATCAACCATAATCTAAACCGGGGATGAAGTTGGGGAACTAATTTCTGGAAATTCAACCGATACTTATGATCTATCAACTTACAAATATCAATAGAACGAGTATCAGTAAGTAAGCAAATCAGTGTAACTCCTAAACTATACAAGTCGGAAGCTAGGGTGAGGGGATGACCAAGGTGTTCTTCTGGTGGCATAAAACCTGGGGTTCCAGAAGCCAAACTGCTAGTAGCCATTTTCACCCCCTCTAACCTAGCCAAATCAAAATCAACTAAGTAAGCATTTAAATGATCATCAACTAAAATGTTTTCTGGTTTAATATCCCGATGAATAATGGGATCGGCTCGTTGTTGCAGATAAACTAAAATCTCTAAAATTGATACCGCTATTTGTTTGATTTCTTCTGGTTTAAAACTGCGTCGTAACCCCAGAGACGGAGCGTTTTTATACTCTTGTACCAGATAAAAATGCTCTGGCATTTTAAAGGAATCTATATAGCGCGGGATACGAGGATGGTGCAGTTGTCGTAAGATTTCAATTTCACGGTCATAAATTTTCAAACCTGACCAGTCAGCAGTCGTACTGGCACAATTGAACTCTTTAATTACTACCTGTTGATCAGATTTACAGACTTTAGCTAGGTAAGTAATCCGCCCCTCTACCTGATTGCGTCCTAGTTCTCTAATAACTTGATAGCCTAGCTGAGACAAATCAGGATAATGACTGAGGCGAATTGCCTCTCGATTATTTACATCAAGCTCCATCACAAATACCATCTGAGTCGGCTTTTGTCAAGGTGAAATTAAAAAATAATCAGTATTCACCCAGTATTGTTACTTATCCACACCAATATGCATTACATTGTGTGAATAGAAAATAGTTTTTGCATTTATCCACTATCCACAGACTAGATGCCCAGAGGGCATCTGTATACTCAACTGTTAATTTTGCGCCAACCAATCGACAATCTGGGCGTTAACGACATCTGGAACTTCATCGTGGGGACAATGACCTGCGTTAGGAATAGGAACAATTTTAATATCTTTGCCGTTCTCACACGCCTGTTCATAAATCTTCGCCCCGGTAATTGGTGTCCAAGGATCATCAGCACCCCAAATTACTAATAAAGGACGTTGGATTTTGGGCAATAGTTCCTCTGGACTAGGGCCAGGAGGAGCTGTGAGGATAGATGCGAAAACTTGCTGCGCGCCTGGATCACAAGATGGGGTATAAAGGATATCGACTAATTCATCTGTGACGGCTTCACGGTTGCGGTACACTTGGTATAGGGTGCGACGAATTTGGGATTTTTGCCGAATGCGGTTATAGACAAATTTACCTGTAATAGGCGATCGCACAAATCTATTAAAAGCTCCCATAACCATCCGTAAGGGTGGATTTAACTCATGGGGACGATGACTCAAACCACCAGCCGAGTTAATTAAAACACCACCAGCACTAATTTCTGGATGTTCAGTCATCACCATCAAGCTGATAAGTGCGCCAATAGAGTTACCGATAAATACCGCAGGTTCTTGGATGTGTGCTGCCCAAAAATCTTTGAGCAGTTCTACCCACACTTCTACAGTGTAATTAATTGGTGCTTTATCTGAACCACCAAAACCCAAAAGATCCAAAGCAAAAACCCGGTAGCCTGCGTTGGCTAAAACCGGGATATTTTTCCGCCAGTGTCCGATAGAAGCACCAAAGCCGTGAACCAGGACTAAAGGACGACCAGTACCCATGACGGTATATTGAATTTTGTGTCCCTGCCAAGTCCAAATAAATTTTTCTAAAGTGACTGAAGGTAGCTGCTGTGTCGTTCCGGTCATTATTAAAATTCATAAAGTATTGTTCTATATCATATTGTCCCTGACTGTGAAGAATTCTGGAAAAAATACTATTTTTGCACCGCCTCGGAAATATGAAGTGAACAAAAATCCAAATCTGGGTTTTGACCTCACCCCACTTTTAACCGCTCACAATCCCCACCCTATGGGTAAATTGAGAGTGGGAACTTCCGCGTTAAGTTAAGCTATTAAGAGTAAACCAGTGAGGGTAAACATCATGATTCTGCCTGGGTCAACAGTTCGCGTCAAAAATCCCGCAGACACCTATTATCGCTACGAAGGACTTGTACAACGTGTCAGTGATGGCAAGGTCGCTGTACTATTTGAAGGTGGCAACTGGGATAAATTAATTACCTTTCGCCTATCAGAATTGGAAATTGTCGAACTTACAGCCGGACGAAAAGGGAAGTAGAGTTAGTTAGCACTCAGGATACTTCCTCACACAGCAATTTCTTCGACAGACGCGATTCATCGCGTCTCTATTCAGTAATCAGCACTTTCATGCGTCTACCTTTACCACAGTTTGCCACAGGCGATCGCCACCCCAACCACATTGCGGAGGTGATCGAAACCACTTCTACCGAATTTCTCTCACAGTGCTTGGAACCAGAAGACTTAAGTTTTCCTCCCATGCCTCCTTTCGGTAGTTGGGTTTGTGCTGCGGATGAAGAATCAGGCAATCAGATTTATGCTGTGCTGTATCATGCTACAACCATGCCCATAGATTCGGTACATCGGGCTGTGGCGCTGGGGTTGTCATTGCAAGATTTACGTGAAGAACAACCCCAAATTTTTGCCATGCTTAAAACTGAATTTCGGGCGGCAATTGTAGGATTTGAGCATTCGTCCCAGACTCTAGGGCTAAACCAAGGGGTATATCAGTATCTACCACCCCGTCCACCACAAATTCATCAAGCTGTTTATCGGTGTGAACCAGAAGCCATCATTAAATTCACAGAGTCAGTAGATTTTTTACGGACATTGCTCTCTGTAGCTGGTGCGCCAGTAGAGGCATTAACAGCAGCCGCTATCCGCGAAGTCTACCAGTTACGCAAAGCCGACCGAGAATGGCTGATCAAGGCTGGACGGACTCTGAGCGTTTTGTTAAAAGACGACTATGATCGCTTACGGTTTATTCTCAGTCAAATCCATGCTTAGGTAGTTAGTTCTGAGATAATTACTGAGGTAATGAATATTTTTTAATTTTTCGCCAGGGTGTCTTGGACGTTCATTGATCATTTTTGCATCGATTTCCTTCTAGATAATCGCAACCTCACTGTCGCTCCTTAAAGTCCAACCTATGGAACTAATATCACAAGTTCTGCTCACCGTCGCAACTTCTCAAGTTCTCGGCGAGGAACCAATTGTGACCTTTGCTGTTTTACTGGTGGTCATCTTCGTTGTACCTATCCTATTTGAGCGGCTGAGACTACCAGGATTAATCGGCTTAGTTTTCTCTGGGGTAGTACTGGGGCCATCAGGCTGGAATCTCTTCCGCACAGAATCATCGCTAATTAGCCTGTTATCAGATATTGGCTTATTTTATTTGATGTTTGTCGCAGGTCTAGAAGTGGAAATTAAGCATTTCCGCCGCTGCAAAAAACGCTCCTTGGCATTTGGTATCCTGACCTTTAGTTTCCCCCTCGTCGTCGGCATCTTAGTCGGACAGTTTTTTAATTGGGAATGGAATGCTTCGATTTTAATTGGCTCTTTGTTGGCTTCCTATAGCCTTTTGGCGTATCCCACCATTAGCCGTCTAGGAGTGGTAAATAATGAAGCTGTCACCATCACAATGGGAGCCACCATTTTTACCAATCTCAGCGCTGTGCTGGTATTAGCTGTTTGTGTAGCTACTCCTAACACTCTCGCATTCAACTTAACTCAACTTCTTCCCCTCTTGGTTAAGTTGACTATTTATACCCTGATTATTTTGCTGGGATTTGACTGGGCTGGCAAAGAATTTTTCCGGCGATTTGGGGATGACGAGGGCAATAAATTTTTGTTTGTGTTATTTACCGTATTTCTGGCTGCGGTGGGCGCTCAATTAATTAGGGTAGAAACAATTGTCGGAGCCTTTTTGGCAGGTTTGGTAGTTAATGAAGTGGTGGGTGAAGGGCCAGTTAAGGAAAAGGTGATATTTATAGGCAGTGTCCTATTTATTCCCATTTTCTTAGTTAATTTTGGTGCAATAATTGATTTGCCTGCCTTAATTACTAGCATTGACACCCTGCAATTAACACTTTTGATTGTAGTCGGTTTAATTACTAGCAAATTCATTGCCGCCTTATTTACAAAACTACTTTACCGCTACAATTGGGCAGAAATGCTGACTATGTGGTCGCTATCAATACCTCAAATGGGTACGACGTTAGCGGCAACTTTAGTGGGATATCGGGCTGAGGTGCTGCCAGATACGGTATTAAATAGTGTCTTTGTTTTAATGTTCGTTACCTCGATCTTAGGTCTATGGCTCACCAGTCAGACAGCCGTTGCTTTGGTTCCCACAACAGTTTTAGAAGCACCCGCCCCAACTCGATTTGAGCAGAAGACAGAGGAAAAACACAGTCGGGCGACCATAGTTGTACCTGTGTATAATCCTCAAACTCAGCAGTATTTGGTGGAAATGGCGGCATTATTAGCAAATCAAGCCCAAGGTAAAATTGTACCATTAGCGATCGCCACGGCTGCGGCTCAGATGGATGCACCACAGTTAGAAACTTCTCTGCATCGCAGTGAGCGCTTACTAGCAAAAGCCACAGCCCAAAGTCGATTATTGGGAGTAAAAGCAGAACCATTGCTCCGAATTGATGATGCTTTTGCTCTAGGTATTAGTAGAGCAGCTCGTGAACAAAAGGCGAGTTTAATCATCATGGGTTGGGGTAAACGCACTGGATTGAAAGCGCGTTTATTTGGCAATGTGATTGATAACGTACTTTGGGCATCTCATTGTCCCGTGGCGGTGACACGTCTGATGGATTCACCAAAAAAAATTCAACGCATCTTAGTACCCTTAGAAAATTTAACAACATCATCATTGCAACCTGTACAATTTGCCCAGATGCTGGCTGAGGCTAATCAAGCCCAAGTGACTGTACTCCATGTGTGCATGGGTGAAGCTCGTCGTTCCCATAAAATCGCTGCCAAGCAATCGCACCTCGCCCTGTTAATGTCTCAATTTGATGTGCCTCATCCCCCAGAAATTCAAATCATCGCTCATGAAAATGCAGCCCAAGCAATTTTACAGGCAGCAAGATTATATGATTTAGTAGTGTTACCTTTTATACGTAATTATTCAAGCTCTGATGGGTTGGCTATTAGCGATGTGACAACCCAGTTAGCTGGGCAACTTACCTGCTCTATCGTCATGCTGGGAGAACCAAATTACACTCAAACCAAAATATCAATACCAAAGATTTTTCACTCTACATCTGCTGTTTAACGAAAATATAGGCTTTTTCAGCCTTTACGCCACCGTCAATCATGCAAGGGATACCAGGATTCAGGGCAAATCTATAGCAGTATTGTGAAAAAAACTTTATCTGAATAAAGATTTGATAAATTACTAGCCAAAGAAAACAATTTTCAGGTGATTTTTGGTAACTTGCTATATGAATTGTCTAATAATTGAGTTTCAACTGTACAAAATTACGTATATACTGCATTAAAATATTGCTTTCAAATTCACTCTGTTCATGCTACATTTTTGGATTAAAAGTGGGTAATCTAAACAATAAGTGAGAAAGCAACTAGAAATATTGATAAAATAACCCGGAAACTATGAGAATTTTGGTTACAGGCGGTGCTGGATTTATTGGTTCTCATCTCATTGACAGATTAATACCCGCAGGGCATGAGGTAATTTGCTTAGATAACTTTTACACAGGTGATAAACGCAATATCCTCAAATGGATGGGTAATCCATATTTTGAACTCATCCGCCATGACATCACAGAACCAATTCGCTTAGAAGTGGATCAAATTTATCATTTAGCCTGTCCAGCTTCTCCTGTACATTACCAGTACAACCCAGTTAAAACCGTTAAAACTAACGTCCTGGGGACACTGAATATGCTGGGATTAGCTAAACGCGTTAAGGCTAGATTCTTTTTAGCTTCAACCAGCGAAGTTTATGGTGATCCGGAAGTTCATCCCCAAACAGAAGAGTATCGGGGTAGCGTTAATCCTATTGGCATCCGTTCCTGTTACGACGAAGGTAAACGTATTGCGGAAACTTTGGCATTTGATTACTACAGACAAAATAAAGTCGAAATTCGGGTAGCGCGGATTTTCAATACCTACGGTCCGAGAATGTTAGAAAACGATGGTCGGGTAGTGAGTAACTTCATCGTTCAAGCCTTACAGGGTAATCCTTTAACTGTGTACGGTGATGGTTCGCAAACTCGAAGTTTCTGTTACGTTTCTGATTTGGTCGATGGGTTTATCCGTTTGATGAATGGTGACTATGTTGGCCCAGTGAATTTGGGTAATCCTGGGGAATACACAATTTTACAATTGGCAGAATCTGTACAAAACATGGTGAACCCGGACGCTCAAATTAAGTTCGAGCCACTACCTTCTGACGATCCACGTCGTCGTCAGCCTGATATTACCAAGGCTAAAACCTTGTTAAATTGGGAACCTACTATTCCCCTACAAGAGGGGTTAAAACTCACAGTAGAAGATTTCCGCAATCGCATCCAAAGCGATACATAATATTTAGGTTTGGGGGAGCGTTCAATGCTGCTCTAAATCTTGGTGCAGGCTCATCCTTTCATTCGCCTGTACTTAAGTTACTGGTTTCACCAGTGGATACAAGTGTCATATTTGACAATTTTTTGGCAGAATCACCCCACAAAAGCGAGGAGTTAAACTAAATGCGTGTTTGCGTAATTGGTACTGGTTACGTTGGTTTGGTTACAGGTGCTTGCTTGGCTCACATCGGGCATGATGTAATTTGTGTAGATAATAATGAAGAAAAAGTTAAATTAATGAAATCTGGGCAGTCCCCAATTTTTGAGCCGGGACTCTCAGAGATTATGCAGTCTGCCATTCAAGCAGAAAAAATCCATTTCACTACAGATATTGCCGCCGGAGTAGCCCACGGGGAAGTTTTATTTATTGCTGTAGGCACACCACCTTTACCTACTGGCGAAAGTGATACCCGTTATGTGGAAGCTGTAGCTCGTGGTATAGGAGAAAATCTTAACGGTGGTTATAAGGTAATTGTCAATAAATCTACAGTTCCCATTGGTTCTGGTGACTGGGTACGCATGATTGTTTTGGATGGAATTGCGGAACGTCAGAAAACACTTGTCCCCGCAGGTGGAGTACCCAGTGATGAAAAATTACCAGAGGATTTAGCTCAATTTGATGTGGTCAGCAATCCAGAATTTTTGCGGGAAGGTTCAGCGGTTTATGACACCTTTAACCCAGATCGCATCGTTTTAGGCGGGAATAGTCAAAGAGCGATCGCTTTAATGAAGGAACTGTACACGCCCATTGTAGAACGCCAGTATGCGGCTGATAAATCTTTACCACAAGTGCCTGTACTAGCTACAGACCTCAGTTCCGCAGAAATGATCAAATACGCTGCTAACGCCTTTCTAGCCACCAAAATTAGCTTTATTAACGAAGTTGCTAATATTTGCGATCGCGTCGGTGCTGACGTTACCCAAGTAGCAAAAGGCATTGGTTTAGATTCCCGCATTGGGAACAAGTTTTTAAACGCTGGTATTGGTTGGGGTGGTTCCTGCTTCCCGAAAGATGTTTCCGCACTGATTCACACTGCTGATGATTATGGCTATGAAGCCCAGATTATGAAAGCTGCTGTCAGTGTCAACGAACGCCAACGGCTGATTGCTTTGGAAAAACTCCAGCAAGTTCTCAAAATTCTCAAAGGTAAAACTGTCGGACTTCTGGGTTTAACCTTCAAGCCAGATACCGATGATATGCGGGATGCGCCAGCACTCAACTTGATTGAGCAGCTGAACCGATTGGGAGCTAAAGTCAAAGCTTACGACCCCATTGTTTCTCAAACAGGTTTACGTCATGGTCTGACAGGCGTGTTAGTGGAAACAGACGCAGAAAGGCTGGCTGATGGTTGCGACGCTTTGGTATTAGTCACCGAATGGCAGCAGTTCAGCAGTTTAGATTACACTAAGATGGCAAAATTAATGACCCATCCTGTAATCATTGATGGTCGAAACTTCCTCGACCCTGAAAGTATGGTTAGGGCTGGTTTCCAATATGTCGGTGTGGGACGATAACAGTTAACAGTTATCAGTTAACAGTTGACAGTTGACAGTTGACGGTTAGGAGTCAAAAGAAATAATTGGTTCTAAGTCCCCCACTATCAAACTTTGCTCACTGATAACTGATAACTGATTTAAGGGTTACTAGGGATATGTTCTATTTCGGCATAACCACTGAAAACTAAATTTTTCCCTTCTGTTTCTAAACGATTCAGTCGCATTTTTACGCCATCAAGGTCAAAGCGATCCAAATCAACCATATTATCTAAAATTTCCGCCAGCGCCATACTCAATGTTTGGGAGATTTCCCGTTGTGCTTCTGGTATTGAGTCAAGCTCAATTTGGGGGTTTTTAAAGGAAATCCGTCGCCGTCTTTCTACAGCTACAGTCATCACCATGCTTAGTGGGATGATTTCGCCATTATTTAAATCTGCTTTAGCTACAATCCGCAGATGATTTTCTGCTAAAAGTTCTACTTTAATATCGATAAAGGAAACCGGTGTACCGCCTGAGATTTCTGTCAAGGAGGGTACTGTGAGGTTAACCAGGTGCTGTGTCACTAGTTTGGCATTGAAGGCTTGGTTAATGCCTGCTTCTGATAGTATGACGTTAGCGATCGCTTGGGTGGGTTGCTTGAGGTTGAGCTTACCACTCAGAACCGCACCGAAGTCAATAGCAACCGCATCGGTTTCAAAGGACATTTCCTCGACCAAAAAATCTTTACGAATCACCAAGCCAGTACCGCTCATTTTAAAGCTATCAATGCTGCCTTGCAACAGTTTGCTGGAGGGATAGCAGCGCACAAAGACTTCTACTGACTTGCTTTGGGTAAACAAGTGGCGAATCGTTTGGCTAGCGACTGTGTTTAGCATTCGCTCTCCCCAATCTGTGCCTTGAGAATCTTTTAAACCAGTAAGTCCGCCGAACATGAAGTTTTGGATCTCTAGAAGTTCTTTATACTTTTGTAACAAATCGTGAAGAATACAGCAAGCGATCGCCAGATTCATTTTGCTGATGGTGAGATGAGCGATCGCTGATGAGTGATATTTTAGTGTGTCATATATTACATTATTATATCCCAGAGGCTCAAATTCTTGTTGTTCACGAATCGATTCAACGTCAAAATATTAATTATGGATTGGGTTTTAGTTAAGAGTGCAGATTTCAGGACGTAACACTCAACCCTAAACCGCAAATGATACAGAGGAACAACGGTGGTTACATTACAACTGCGCCAAATTGATGTTCAACCAGGACAATGTTTGATATTACGCGAGATTAATTGGGAAGAATTTGAAGCAATTTTAGAAGAATTGGGAGAACATCGCGGTGCGCGAGTTGCTTACTATCAGGGAGTGTTAGAAATTCGGATGCCGTTGCCAGAACATGAAAAAGCTAAGATAATAATTGGCGAATTTGTGAAAATTTTGCTTGATGAATTAGAAATAGACTGGGAACCTTATGGTTCGACCACATTTAAGCGTCAAGAAATGTTCGCAGGTTTAGAACCAGATGATTGTTTTTATATTCAAAATGCAGCGCGAATGATCGGTAAAAATCGACTGAATTTATCAGTTGATCCGCCTCCAGATTTAGCGGTTGAAATAGACGTAACCTCAAAGACTCAACTTTCAGCTTATGTGGCGTTGGGTGTTCCTGAACTTTGGTGTTATGCAGATAGTCAATTGCAGATTTTTCTGTTACGTGAAGGTGAGTATGTGCAGGTAGAAAATAGCCCCACATTTGGAGATTTGCCTGTAATTGAGGGGATTTTACAATTTTTGAAGTTGAGCGAGATAGAGGGTGCTAGTGCAGCGCGGCGAGCTTTTCGGCAGTGGGTGCGTTCTCTTTTAGAGAGATGAGTAGCATCGAATTTAAGCGAGAAATTTAGTTAGAGAAATCGTTCTAGTCATTTCTGTCATTACTAGTATTATCAGCTGTTGGATGGGAATACTTAAAGAAGGTTATCAGAAAACTTCTCACCACTACAGAAAATGACATATCCCAATATTATAGAACTTGCAAAGCAGGGTGATACAGATGCGATCGCTTATTTTCTTAACCAATCCTTAAACTGCCCAGACATTCCCAAAGTCTCGATTAAACAGGATTGTCTGAAAGTAGTCTTGGAGTCAGCCGCAGTTCCACAACAAGCTGAACTCTTACCAATAATCATTAGAGAAATAACGTATTTAAACCTAGCATTTATTAAGACAGTCAAAGTTTACGGAAAACAAATCAAAACTTTTGATCCAGCTTGGAATCATAAATTTTATCTACGGTCGGAGCAGAGATCAGATTTTTCAACATCCAGCAAATCTGAAAATAAAAGACAGTCATCGACTTCCAAGCTACAGATGCCTATGGATAAAGTATCTCAAGCTGAATTTGAAGAGGCTTTAGAACAATGCTCACAAACAGCTAACTTTGCTTATGATATCAGTCTAGAGTATGTGAAAAAAACAAAACTAATTATCGAAAATTTGAACTCTAATATCAGAAAAAGTAGTGGCTATCTATTGAGTAAGAAAGATGCTAATAAATTTGAATTTGCTGGGGCATTAAACCAGATACAGTCAAATATTAAAAGACTATCTCAAGAAAGTTTGGAAGATTTAGTGAGTTCTTTAGATACAAAAACAAAATATCTGAAAACTTTTACAATTTCTCTATTTGGTAGAACCAAAGCAGGTAAAAGCACATTACGGGAAACACTCACTCGCGGTAATGGTAGCACAATTGGTAAAGGCTCACAGCGCACAACCAGAGACATTAAAGAATATAATTGGCAAGGTTTACGCTTACTTGATACACCTGGAATTGAGGCTTATAAAGGTGATGATGACACAAAAAAAGCTAATGATGTAATTGATCAATCTGATATAGTTCTATTTTTAACGAGTGATGATTCTGTACAACCTGGGGAATTTGAAGCAATGGCACAGTTACAGAAAATTAGTAAATACTTTGCTGTAATTCTCAATATCAAGCATGATATTTCTAATGGGTTAGAAGATTTAGAGATGTTTATTGATATACCAGAAATGGTATTTGATCAAGATAGGTTATCACAACATAAACATCATATCCACAATCACATTCAAGAATTTTTGAAGTTAGATGATGTCGATATAACTTGTATTCATGCTCAAGCAGGTTTTTTAAGTACGAAGGAAGAATATCAAGAGTATAGCAGTCAACTTTGGGAATTGAGCAAAATAGAAAAATTATACTCCTTAATTACATATCAAATTTATGCAAACGGTCAAAATTTGCGATTATCAACTTTCTCTGATAGCTTAATCAAATTAATATCAGAAATTTATCAAAAATTATATGTCGCCAAGGAAGAATTAGATAAGCAACGAAACTTAATGGGAGAACAAAAGCAAAAACTCAGAAAGATATTTGATGAAATCAGAGCAGAAGGTAATCTGAAAATGAAATTTCAATGTGAGTCTTTATATAATCCAATAGAAAAGCAAATAGGTACTTTTGTTGATAAATATGCAGAAACTGATATTGAATCCAGAAAAAAAGAATGGCAGAGAATAGTTAATCAAAAACATATTGAAGCCATGATGAAAGGTGTCATAAATGAAATATTTTTAGATTCAAAGGAAAAACTAAAGGAGTTTGAGCAAGAATATGAATATGATGTCAATAATATCAAGATTGACCTAGAAAACTTGAACATTCGTGATATTCGTCAGGATGATACAGGAAAGTGGATAAAACGTGCTGGTGTAGCTATTGGTGCTGTTGGGGCAGCTGCTTTTGTAGCAGCAAATTGGTGGAATCCAGGTGGTTGGGTTGTTGCAGCAGGATGGTTTACTACAGCTGCTGGTATGGGGGCTGGTTTTGCAGGTGACTGGAAAAGTAGGGAAGATGATAAAAATTCCACAAAGAATAAAGAAGAAGAAAAAGATTATTTGAGAAAACAGGTTAAGAAAAATGAACAAGCAACTATTAAATCCTCTCAGGATTGCTTGGAGACAAATATCAAACAATACCAAAATCAAACTTTAGAACAGGTTGATGTATACATCAAGGGTTTATTTGCAATAATTAAAGACTTAGATCACGCTATTGGTCAAATAATCAAAATTAAGCAAGACATTGACAGCGATTTTTCCAACTCAAAGTAATTAGCACAGGAGACTCAAGGGATGTTGAAGTTTACATTTAATGAAGCATCAAAGAAAGTTAATCAACTTTGCCAAGAGACAATAGATATTCTTGCAAATCGCACAGAGGATGAAATCAAAAACTTAGTTGATGATTTTGAAAGCTTTTGGCAAGGAGAATATCAACAGCAAAAAAAACTATCTATTGCTTTTATCGGACAGTATAATGCTGGCAAATCTACTCTCATTAAAGCTTTAACTGGAGATACAAAAGTTAAAATTAGTGCCGAAATATGTACTGATAAAGTTACAGAATATGCTTGGCAAAATGTTTTAGTGCTAGACACACCAGGAATTTATGCAGGTAATATAGAACATGATGCAATAACACTAGAAAAAATCTCAAAATGTGATTTACTTGTATTTGTAGTTCCCAATGAGTTATTTAATCCCCAAGGCGCAGAATTTTTTCAAACAGTAGCCAACAAAATGCAAAGAGTTGGTCAGATGGTGTTAGTAGTAAATAAAATGAGTCGTGAATCAGGTAGTGCTGAAGACTTGCTACCAACAATTATGCAAGTTATAGAACCATACCATCCCAATGATTTCTATACCTGTTTTATTGATGCTGATTCTTTTCTCAAAGCTCAAGATCCTAAATACATAAAATACCAAACATCTTTACTTACCAAATCCAAGTTTGATAATTTTCGTGATTCTCTGCAAAAGCTAATTGAAATAAATGAACTTTCAGCAAGGTTAGTTACTCCTCTACATCGCGCGGTTGATATGCTTGATAAAGGATTGCTTTTTTTTAATCCAGATGAGCGAATTACCCATAATTTATTAGAACTATTACGACGCAAGAAAGTTTTAATACAAGCATCTCAAACCAGAAATAGAAACGCTTATCGTTCTGAATTAAATAAACTTGAGCATGAAATCATCATGCTTAGTGAAAGGATAGCCAGTAAAATTGATGGACACCACAAGGAAGAAGAAATAAAAGAAGACCTAGAGAAAGTCACACAGGAAATTACAGTTTTATCAGAAAAGACTTGCAAAAACGTTCAATCTAGTTTAAAAAGTGAATTAGAAAATCTGAAATCTAAACTGCAAGAACTAGAAAACTCTTTACTAGGTCGAACTTTAGCAGAAGAGTTAGAGATAGATTTAGTAGATGCTAAAAGAGTTAATCACCCGAATATAAGTCATAAAATAGGCAAATCTATACTAGAACAACAAGGTGGTAAATTTTTTCAGGGAATTAGTAAGTTATCATCCAAAGTATCCAGAAACATAGTTTATGATGTAGGTAAATTTATAGGTATTAAATTTAAACCTTGGGGGGCTTTTAAGGCAGCTAAGTTTATTAGGGGTTTAAGTCCAGTATTTGCTGTGGGTGGGGTAATATTTGATGCTGCTATGACAGCTAAAGAAGAACAAGAACAGCAAGAAAATCAGCGTAAGTTACTTGAAGCTAGAGCGCAAGTAAGAGAAGAGTTCAGAAACTTAGCTGAGGAAATGCGAAAAGAGTATGAGTTAAATATTGAAGAAGCTTTAATTTTGTACGATGAAGAATTAAATGATATTGAAGCTAAACAAAAAGACTTGAGCAATTTTGAGCAGTCGAAAGTTGAGATATTAATTCAAATTGAGAATAAACGTCAGGAAATAAAGCAGGAGATCAGACGATTAATCAAGTAGTGCAATACCTGCGGTAGTCTGCGTCTACGCAGACTCTAATCATGAGGCTTTATAATAAATTGCAGGGCGGTATCTCGGTTCTGGTATTGGTTTACCTTCAATTTTGGCAGCTTCTAACCATACTGCTTTTGCTTGTAATACTTCACTAAGTGCTTCTTCTTCAGTCGAACCAAATGCCGAACAATATTTTAGATCAGGAATATCAGCTATATACCCATTATCTTCTTCACTGTAGAAAATATTAATGTGATAGTGTTTCATTATTCATCCTCCAAAGTGAGTGCATATTCTTCAACTAAAATCATCAATTGACGGACTTGATACGGAACAGATTTGCCGTTTCGATTTTGGAGATTAACAAGCTCAGGGATATCAGGATGAGTAAAAATGTGATGACTCCCATTAACTCTTGATAGAGTAAATCCAAAAGCTTCAACCAAAGCAACTATTTCATTAAAATGAATATTTTTAGAACCAGAAAGAACTTTTTCTAGTAATTTACGCTTTTTCGACATTGATTAATCCTGTGTGCGGCGTTCCTGGATGAGTTCATCTACCAAGTTTCTATCCGGGGATTTATCTTTTAATAAACCTCTTAACTTTTTAACTTGTTGTTTAAGGCTGACTAATTGAATTTTGCCACTATCTTGAAGTGTTAGAATCAGGCGATCGCCTGATTCTAAATTTAGTTTTTCTTGTATTTCTTTAGGTAAAGTTAAACGTCCTTCTGGTTCAATATCAAGTGTAAATTGTTGAGGAATTGATGAATTAGCAAGTGTCATAGCTGAATCTTCCCTTGTGTTACACGTATTTATATTTTATCAACACTCTCAGCAATTCTTGTTTTATTGGGGTGAGGTTTGATTAAGTCAAAATCGCCCCACCCATTAACCGTTCATAACGATACTTCAACTCAGCTTTCATCAAAAACCAACGTTCCAAAGTTGCATCCATCTCAATCACCTTCTCCGCAACTTGTCGGGCTAACAGCAAAATTTCCTCATCTTCCACCAAACTGGCTAAAGTAAAATCGGCTACCCCCGATTGACGAGTTCCCAGCACTTCCCCAGGGCCACGAAAGCGCATATCCATTTCCGAGATAAAAAAGCCATCCTGGGATTGTTCCAATACTTTCAGCCGTTGTTGAGCATTAGCACTCTTAGAACTACTCATTAATAAACAGAAAGACTGCGCCGCACCACGACCAACACGCCCTCGTAATTGATGCAGTTGCGATAAGCCAAATCTTTCAGCATTTTCAATCAGCATCACCGTTGCATTCGGTACATCTACACCCACTTCTACAACCGTAGTAGAAACCAAAATTTGCGTTTGATTGTCGCGGAATTTGGTAATCGCTTCGTCCTTATCTGCGGAACTCATCCGACCATGCAATAAACCCACTTGAAAGTCAGGAAAAATACTTTCTTGTAACTTCTGATGCTCCTCTACGGCTGACCGCAAGTCCAATTTTTCCGATTCTTCCACTAAAGGTAAAACTATATAAACTTGCCTTCCTTGGGCAATTTCTCGACGCATTAAGTCGTATGCTTCAGTGCGTTCTTTACCTGTTAACATAGTGGTCTGAATTTTTTGCCTTCCTGGGGGTAACTCATCAATCTGGCTAACATTCATATCTCCATGTATTGTTAATGCCAATGTCCGAGGAATGGGGGTGGCGGTCATAGTTAATACGTGGGGTTGGTCGCCTTTTTGCTGTAACAACGCCCTTTGTTTCACCCCAAAGCGATGTTGTTCATCAATCACCACTAAGCCCAATTGGTTAAAATTAACAGTGTCTTGAATTAAGGCGTGAGTTCCCACTAATAAAGGTAATTCCCCAGTTACTAACTGAGAGTGAATTTCTCGCCGTTTAGCAACTTTGGTAGAACCTGTGAGTAATTCTACGGGTAAATGCAACAGGTTAAACCAACTGACTAACTTGCGATAATGTTGTTCTGCTAAAACTTCCGTGGGAGCCATTAACGCCGCTTGATAGCCCGATTGAATAGCGGCGAGGATTGCAATTACCGCCACCACAGTTTTACCCGAACCCACATCACCTTGGATCAGCCGATTCATTGGTGTGGATTTTTCTAAGTCTGTGAGAATATCGTTGAGGACTCGTTGCTGTGCGCCAGTCAGTTGAAAAGGCAGAATTTCGGAGAATTTTTCGACTAGCTGACCTTTGGGGGCGAGAACAGCGCTGGTTTGAATTTGGCGGGCTTGGTGCTGACGTTGTAATAAGCCCAGTTGCAGGTAAAAGAATTCATCAAAGACTAGGCGACGACGAGCAGCTTGCAGAGTCACGCTGTCATCAGGAAAATGGATGTTAGCGATCGCATCCTTCAATTCCATCAAATTATACTTCGTCCTTAACCCTTTCGGCAAAGGATCTTTGAGGTGAACCGTAGCTGGTAAAGCCGCCGTAATCGCCTGTCTGACCATATTTGCCATCACACCCTCAGTCAGAGCATAAATTGGCACGACTCGACCAATAGTCAAAGAATCAATAGTATCTCCTGGATGTGCTAACACCTCAAGTTCTGGATTATCCAGCGTCAAGCCATATTTACTTTCCTTCACCAACCCACAAGCCGCCAAAATACTACCCACAGGGTAACGGCGTTTTAAACCTTCTTGCCAACCGCGACTAGCAAAACGCGCCCCAGCAGAAAAGCGCGTAATTTTAATTTCCCCAGTTTTATCTTTGAGGACTAATTCTAAAATTGATAACTTCTTATTTCTAGGGCTAGTAAAACAGTTACAACGCTTGACATTAGCAATGATTGTTACCGTTTCACCCCCTTGCAATTCCCGGATATTTACCTGACGTGCATAGTCAATATGATCACGGGGATAGTAGAAAAGCAAATCGCGTACAGTATACAAACTCAACGCCGCTAATTTATCCGCCTGACGAGGGCCTATTTCTGGCAATTCGCTGAGTTTTTGGTCAATATTTGGCGCTAACCTCCGACTCACTTCCGCTACAATGGGCGATTTCGGTTGAGACTTTTGGCGTTGGTATATCTGTTCTTTTTCTGTGCTACTTGCTTTTGGTTCTTGCTGTAGTTTGTAGAGATATCTACGAGTTTCAGCTATGAGATGCTGTCTTTCTGACTCTTCCAGATGGGGATAATTAGCAAATTTCGCCGCTAGTTCTTGCCAACGGCCACGTTCTGATGGGGACAAAGCTGTGGGGAATTTCCCAAAAGTCAAGCAGAGAAATTCACTGAAGCGGTATTGTCTGCCCATCAAATCTGTAAAGCCTTTGTCAGCTTCTATTGCCAAGGCTTTGTGCAATCTTACCCAATCTGGTTTGTCATTAGTCATTGGTCAATCAATTTTAGATTTTAGATTTTAGATTTTGGATTAGACTGCAATCTAAAATACTCGCTGTGCTGCGTACGCTTCGCTAACGCAAATCCAAAATCCCAAATTTTTTACTCCCACTCCCCATTCCCTACTCAAACCAACTGGCGCGCCATGCAGATTCAGCTTCTGAAACTGAGCGTTCTCGTTGCTTTTTTTGATAATCTCGCCCAACTTTGTTGAGCTGAACTAAGATATGGCGAATTTGCCTGCGGTCAGATGAAACTTTAGTGTCGGCAAATTCAATTTCCCCCAATCTGAGGTTAATTGCCATAATCTGTGTGAGTCTGGATTCTTCGGGATCTTGTTCATTTTCGATTTCCACCACCAAGTTTAAGAGATTGGGTGGCCCTGGCATCACTTCAGAAGATGCTTCTGAAACAGCCGCCGCTGCTTCTAAAATTGGTTCTGGTAATTTCTTGGGTAAAATACTAGCTCTTTGTAATAAAAGATTCGCGTCGTGGGAAACCTTTTTTAGCGCCTGTTGTATTAAATTTTCCAGATTTTGTTGCCATTTTGCTAGTTCTATGGGGTTGGTGACATCCGGGTTGAAACTTTTCAGGGTTGAAATTATCTGAGGTAAAGCAGATGATTCAGATAACATATATGTTACTACTTCATCTATATCAAATCCCTTATCGTCCTCATCGCTCTCATCGTCCTCATCGTCCTCATCTTCCTCAAAGTCCTCATCCTCCTCATCGCTCTCATCCTCCTCATCCTCCTGACTCTGGAGATAAGAAAGTAATAACTCAGCCACCTCTTGACCCAAATTGCGGATACCTTGTTGCAATTGTTGGCGCTGATTCAGGGTTAACTTGAGAAAGTTTTCGGGATACCCTTGGGTGCATAGATGGTAACTTGCTAGAATTAACTGTTTGTTTACAGCTTGTCCCAAGGTAGTTAAATAACTGGCATAAGCATTATATAGTTCTGCTGCGATCGCGCGGATCGCTTCTTGCAAAGCTGCAATATCCCGTTCAATTAGCTCAATTGCTCTAGCCATATCTTCTCTTACTTAATTGCCAATCTCATAGCTTGTGTGGCATCAGCCATACTTTATTATGGTACAAACGTACCTATATTTTATTTATCTGTGTTTATCTGTGGTTCTTGACTTCTTTTTACCGAAAACCTGGGGTTTAAAGCCCCGCCACTTCGACACGTGATACAGTGAGCCTGTCGAACTGCTCAGTGCATCGCCTTCTGGGGCGGCTTTTGCGGTATTATAGCTTTAGCGATAAAGCGCACAAATAAAAGACGAAGTAGGTCAAGCGGACGACTCCTGAACCGGAACCCTGGTAGTATAAATCCTAAATCTTGTACAAATGTGGGAGTAAAAACCAGAAATCAAAAGCCTTTTCAAACGCGGTCGGGCAGTCCGTGTGTGCTTGTGGACGTATCCAAACGGGGAAATTGGAATACTTGTATTCGGGTTTCTAGTTCGGACGGATGAAGCAAGAATCTTCATCTGTTTAGAGTGAGGAGTGTCAACTACCACAATCTCTTGCCTAACTAATAAAACACAGGCCAGTTGATGTTGACTGACCTGTGATTATACAAGTACTGAGTTACAAAGGCAACTCCTAACTTCTAAATAAAGTTACTTGCTACCCATTTGTGCAGCCACTTCTTCAGCAAAATTACTCTCTTGCTTCTCAATGCCTTCACCCAGGATATAGCGAACAAAGCGATTAACTTTGATCTCTTCGCCGACTTTGCCTTTAACTTGTTTTACCAAGTCTTCTACAGAAATGCTCTGATCACGAATGAAAGGCTGATCCAGCAAAGTCAATTCTTTCAGGCGTTTGTCAATCCGTCCCTGAACGATTTTTTCTTTGATGTTCTGTGGTTTGTTACCTAAATCATCCCGCCCCATTTCAATTTCTGTTTCTTTTTGGGCAAATTCGGCTGGAATTTCGTCTACACTGACATACTCAACATTGGGACAAGCTGCAACTTGCATCGCCGCATTCTTGGCCAGAGTTTGAAACTCTTCATTCTGAGCTGCTGACTCAGTTTGGGCGTTGAGTTCGACCAAAACACCAACTCGACCACCAGTGTGAATATAGCTGTCTACAATACCTTGTTTGCCTTCTGGGAGGGCAAAATTGATAAAGCGACGCACTTGAATATTTTCACCTAGCTGGGCGATGGTTTGCTTGATAAACTGGTCTACTGACACACTTTTGTCTTCAATATAGGGTTGAGCCAACAAAGACTCAACACTATCAGCAGTCGCTGCTTGCTGGGCTAGGCTCTTAACTAGAGCTTTAAAAGCTTCGTTACGGGCAACAAAGTCGGTTTGGCAGTTAACTTCTATTAGCACACCAACTCGACCATTGGGTTGAATGTAGGTGTCTACTAGACCTTCTGCCGCAACGCGATCGCTTTTTTTACCTGCCGAAGCGATACCCTTTTGTCGCAGCCACTCTATACCTTTTTCTATGTCGCCGTCATTTTCTTTCAGCGCTTTTTTGCAGTCCATCATGCCTGCACCAGTTTTTTGGCGTAGCTCTTGGACGAGTTTTGCAGATATTTCCGCCATGTTGCCTCAATTCCTAACTTGACCTTGAGTTGTTATCGCTCACGGGTGTTGAGTATTTCTATCTTACTCAGGGCTGGTGAAGAAAAAGCGATGAAGTCTGAACTGTGAATAATTGAGTATGAAGCGTGAGCTTTTTAGTCTCCATACTCAATGCTTCAGCTACTGATTATGCTTGTGCTTGCACTTCTTCACCAGAAGTCGGTGCAGCAGTCGGTTCAGCCACAGTCGATTCAGCTACCGTTGGTTCAGCAGTGGCCGCAGGAGTAGACGCTTGAGCGTATTCGCTTTCGTCATAGTCCTCGTCATACTCAGAACCATCATAATCTTCGTAATCGTCTTCACCTTCGAGCGTACCACCACGACCTTCATAAATCGCGTCCGCCAATTTGCCAACAATCAACTTAATTGATCTGATGGCATCATCGTTAGCTGGAATGGGAATATCTACTACGTCTGGGTCACAGTTTGTATCTAGCATAGACACAATTGGCAGTCCCAGCTTTTGGCATTCTTGAACTGCGTTATATTCCCGCCGTTGGTCTACAATCACCACCACATCGGGGACTTTCCGCATATTTTTAATCCCACCCAGGTATTTCTCCAGCTTCGTCATTTCTCGACGCAACATCGAAGCTTCTTTTTTGGGCAGTAAATCTAATGCGCCGCTTTCTTCCCGGCGTTCCAAATCTTTGAGACGCTCGGCTCTAGTTTTGATGGTCGCCCAGTTGGTGAGCATTCCACCCAACCAACGTTGGTTAATGTAGTGAGAGCCACAACGAGCCGCTTCTTGGGCAATAATTCCAGCTGCTTGGCGCTTAGTACCAACGAAGAGGAATTTTTTACCTTGCTCAGACTGCGATCGCATATAGTTGTAGGCATTATCCATCAACTGGGCAGTCTGCACCAAGTCGATGATATGTACACCATTGCGGGAAGTATAAATGTACGGAGACATTTTTGGGTTCCAACGTCGGGTTTGATGCCCGAAATGTACCCCTGACTCCATCATTTGAGCCAATGAAACTACTGGCATATTTTTTTGATCTCCTATTCGGGTTAAACCTCCACCCAGTTGTATTTCCCTATGAGGAAACACCCGAATTACTGGATGTGCGAGTTTAGACAACCCTTCTAGTATATCACAATATATTTGCTATTGAAACTAAATTATTCCTTGAAATTTCATCTGACTTTTTAAATGCTTGTAAACTAACACCGTGTTTATTTTGTTGTAAAATTTTATTTATTAAAAAATAATTTTTGAAATATTAATTACCTTAAATGGAAGACTTCCCAATTCCGCACAATGAGCAACATAGACTCAAAGCGCTGCTGAAATATAACATTCTTGATACCGAGACAGAAAAGGCATTCGATGATTTGGCTGCTTTAGCTGCCTATATTTGTGGTACTCCTATTGCCTTAGTCAGTCTTATAGATGATAGTCGGCAATGGTTTAAATCCAAAGTTGGTACAGAACTCACAGAAACACCCAGAAAAATTGCATTTTGCGCCCACACTATATGTCAGGCAGACGATTTACTAATTGTACCAAATGCCTTAAACGACGAGCGATTTGCTACTAACCCCTTGGTGACATCCGATCCCAATATTCGGTTTTATGCAGGCGCACCTCTGGTTACACCTGATGGATTTGCTATTGGTTCTTTATGCGTAATTGATCGTATACCAAAAGACCTGAGTCTAGAACAAAGGCAAGCATTAGCAGCTTTGAGTCGTCAAGTAATAAGCCAGTTAGAACTGAGAATTAATATAACTGAATTAAAAGAAAATATTAGCCATCGTGAACAAGCCGAAAAAACTCTCCGCCGCACTAATTTCCAATTGAATCAAGTACTTGATAAGTTGCGACAAACTCAAGTCCAACTAATTCAAAGTGAAAAAATGTCTAGCCTGGGTCAAATGGTGGCTGGGATAGCTCACGAAATCAATAATCCCATTAACTTCATTCATGCTAATCTCGGCTATCTGAAGACTAGTTTTCAAGACATAGTTCACTTACTATCTCTTTACCAACAGCATTATCCCCAGCCGCATCAGGAAATTAAAACTCAAGCCGATACCATAGATGTGGATTTTGTGATTAAAGATTTACCAAATATTCTCGCATCTATGGAAACGGGTAGTCAGCGGATTGAGAAAATTATTTTGTCTTTACGTAACTTTGCTCGCCTGGATGAATCTGAAAGAAAACGTGTTGATATTCACGAAGGGATTGATAATACGCTGTTAATTTTACAGCATAGACTGAATGCTACAGCAACATACCCGGAAATCCAAATTATCAAAGAATATGGTAATCTCCCAAAAATGGAATGCTATGCAGCACAACTCAATCAAACATTTATGAATATTTTATGTAATGCTATCGATGCTATAGAAAATGTATGGATAGCAAACACAAATAAAATCAACTCGCATTCACAAAAAATTGAACCTATCAATTTTCAAACAGCAACACCAAAAATTCGGATTCGTACCGAAATTACTCCTGAAAATTATGCCCTTGTGCGGATTGCTGATAATGGGTCAGGTATTCTAGAAACAATTAAACAACAGATATTTGACCCATTTTTTACCACCAAGCCCGTAGGCAAGGGTACAGGGTTAGGACTATCAATCAGCTATCAAATTGTAGTGAAAAAGCATGGTGGACATCTCAAGTATAAAACAGAATTAGGCAAGGGAACTGAGTTTTTGATTGAGATTCCTCTGCAAAATCAAGAAATTGATTCATAGCTCCTTAATGGTACAACCTCCCAGATTTATCTGTGAAATTAATCTACAATTATGTGAGTAATTAATTTAGATTCCCAGCCATTCAATATTAAAACTCAATTTTTTTCGGATTTAGCTTCCGCATAAGCAGCATAAACGCCCTTGACGTTGTACCAGTTAAGAAAAATTCGCGCAACTTCTAAAGCTAACTGGGGTTTACCTAAATTGATTAGCCATTGCAAGAAGGGAGCCATTGTGCGCTCGTTCAGTGTGCCATTGAGCGAGAGAATACCCCAAAGTAAACGATGAAACCAAGTCATTTGAATCATCATTCGCACTTCCCAAGAGGGATGCTTTTGATAAAACAAAATTCCCATGCGTCCGCGTTGAATTTCTTGGTCAATTAAACGGGGAATTTGCTCTAAATTAAATGGTGGATGCCAGTGATAGCCAACTGCTGCTGGACATTTAATCAGTTGTAGTCCCAGCTTTTTCAGTCTGACACCTAATTCTAAATCTTCCCAACCATAGAGTTGAAAGCTGTTATCAAACAGTCCAGCTTTTTCTAGCCAATGTTTAGCGATCGCTACGTTACCTGTGGCAAAGAAAGCTGCGGAAAAATCTGTGATTTTATAGGGTTCTGCTGTTGGGTTATCGAAGTTGCAAGTATTAATCACCGCACCATAGGTAAAAAAGCGATCTGCTGACAGCCCCAGGGTTTCGCGATCGCTGGTCAACTTCTCCCGTCCCTGTACCAGCGCGTCTGCATGAGCTTGCAAGAAATTCGGCAGCACCACCAAATCACTATCAATAAAGATAATTGTATCTCCCAGTGCTTTGTCTACCCCCAAATTCCGAGCCGCAGCCGGGCCAGCGTGGTCTTGTTCAAACCATCGTACATGGGGAAATTCTTCTTTGTGTGCTGCCAACCATTCTAAGGTGCGATCGCTAGAACCATCATCAACTAAAACAATTTCGTAATCAGTCACTGAACTAGATGCACTTAACTCCTGTACCTCCAAAGCGCGGAGGCACTTTTCTAAAATTGGCTGGCGATTATAAGTCGGTATAACAACGCTGAAAAACACAGTCTCACCCATAACAGTATTACCCATCTCCAGGATAGGACAGCAGAGTCCTGAACACTGTTCCATTCTCTATCTTCTAGATCGACGCTACGTACTCAGCGCAACTATGCCCGCAAGGCTTTACCAAAGAATTGGGTCTAAAGCCCCGTCGTTCTACGACGGCTTTTTCATGATTGTTGCTCATAATTGTGGTACTATTACGTTAGTGTAACTGACGTAAGCATGCTGGTATTTGAGGCAAAACTTGAGGGTACAAACCAACAGTATCAGTCGCTTGATGAAGCGATGAGAACTGCGCGGTTTGTTCGCAATGCTTGCTTGAGATACTGGATGGACAATCAGGGTATTGGGCGATACGACCTGAGTAAATTCTGCGCTATCCTGGCCGCTAATACCGAGTTTCCTTGGGTAGCCAAGTTGAACTCGATGGCTCGTCAAGCTTCGGCTGAAAGAGCGTGGTCTGCCATTGCTAAATTTTTTGAGAACTGCAAGAAATCTCAACCAGGGAAAAAAGGTTATCCACGATTCAAGAAAGAGCAAACGCATGGTTCTGTTGAGTACAAAACCAGCGGATGGAAGCTTTCTCATGAACGGAAATCCATCACTTTTAGCGATGGATTCAAAGCAGGAACTTTTAAGCTCTGGGGAACTCGTGGCCTGCATTTCTACCAATTGAAACAATTTAAGCGAGTGCGGGTTGTGCGTCGTGCTGATGGCTATTATTGCCAGTTTTGCATTGACCAAGAGCGAGTAGAAAGACGAGAGCCAACGGGTAAAACTATTGGTATTGATGTTGGTTTGAACCACTTCTACACCGATAGTAACGGGGAAACAGTTGCAAACCCTAGATACCTGCGTAAGTCCGAGAAGTCTTTGAAACGGCTGCAACGTCGTTTGTCTAAAACTAAAAAGGGTTCTAACAATAGAATCAAGTTTAGAAATAAACTTGCTCGTAAACACCTCAAAGTAAGTCGTCAGCGTAAAGATTTTGCCGTGAAAACAGCAAGGTGCGTAGTGAAGTCTAACGACCTCGTGGCGTATGAAGATTTGCAGGTGCGGAATATGGTCAAGAATCATCGCTTGGCTAAATCTATTAGTGATGTGTCGTGGTCGTTGTTCCGGCAATGGGTTGAGTATTTCGGCAAGGTTTTTGGTGTGGTAACAGTGGCAGTCCCACCACACTACACTAGTCAGAATTGCTCTAACTGTGGTGAGATTGTTAAAAAGACTCTTAGCACTAGAACTCATGTTTGTCCTCATTGTGGGCATACCCAAGACCGGGATTGGAACGCGGCGCGGAACATTTTAGAACTCGGATTGAGTACGGCGGGTCACGTCGGAACTAACGCCTCTGGAGACATCGACCTCTGCTTGGGTGGAGAAATCCCTCTAAGTAAGTCGAGTCGCGGAAAGAGGAAACCCAAGAAGTGATTCTTGGAATCACCGTGGCTTCAGCCCGGTGAGGATGTCAAAACAAGATACTCAAGCCCGGACTACCAGCTTATACCATTTTTTTCCCACGAAAATCAGTTATTTCAGGCTATTGGCTACTAGCTTTAGATCACTAGCGATCGCTGGCTAATAGTGAAAAAATCAAACTTGAATGTCTGAAAATCCATAATCATATTTAATTACTTCTGTCAAGGCTTAAGTCCTATATGGGTAAAAGTCGAGTCAATAGAACTTTGTCAGAACTTTACCATCAAATAAATAGGAATAATTATTAGTATATCCAAGCATTCTTGATGCTAATTAGCAAGTATAAAACTGATTATATACTGCTTTTAGGGATTGTTTTTATATTTAATCCGGGGAAATACCTTCTTAATTTAATAGAAATATTTCTCATCAATATAGAATTTATTCTCAAAAAAATCTTGTGGATAAATCCAAATTAAACAATACATAACCTCATCTTAATGCTTGTTACCTAAATTGAAACGGACTGGATAAATTTTGTCTGCGTCAGCAGTACAAGCGCAATTTTACTTGTTATTAACTGAAAACAAATGAGAATGGCGGAAGTTCTCAATATCTGAGTTTTTTCTGTCAAGATGTAGAGTTTTTCTTTACTAGATTGCACTAGTCATTAAGAAATTAGCTGAATAACAACTGCGTAAACTTCAAATGGAGAACACAAAATGAAAGGTTACCATCACCCCAAGAACGATATAACCATCAATCCATCCGGTAACGAGTCAATCCTGAACGTGATTGGACGTAATATGAAGCGTCGGCGCTTTGTGATCACAGCTGCAGGAGCTTCAGCTTTTACCGTCCTAAGCGATATGACTCTCGGTGGTTTTCTCCAAACCGTGGAAGCAGCACCAGTTCCAGCCGGACTAGGATTCCCTGGTATGGGCTTCGAGAGCATTGAGCCAAATCGTCTTAACCCAGCAACAGGACTACTAGAGAAGGATCTTGTCACCGTTCCCAAAGGTTACACAGCCAGAATACTATCTGCTTGGGGTGATCCAATCATGCCAGGTGGGCCAGATTGGTTACCAAATGCTTCCCAAGATGCAGCAGCACAAGAAAAGCAGGTGGGGATGAACCAAGATGGTATGCACTTCTTCCCTCTCCCCGGACGCAGCTTTCTCAACAGGACAGCAGGTTTGCCAGTACCTGTTGAAGGTCGCGCTTACAACAATCGGGGGATACTCTGTGTAAACCACGAATACACCCAAGAATACTTCCTGCATACCGACAGTAATGATGTTAATGACACCGAAATGACCATTGAGAAAGCCCGGAAGTCTCAGGCTGCTCATGGCGTTTCTATCCAAGATATATCCAAGGACAGATTTGGCAATAACTGGAGTGTTGATCGTAATTCCCGTTATGGTCGCCGCATCACGGCTAACACAGAAATGCGAGTTTCTGGGCCTGCGGCAGGTGATGCACTGATGAAATCTAGGAAATTTTCCATTCAACCTGATGGATCAGTTGAAAATGGTACCAACGATGGCTACACAGCTTACGGCACCATCAACAACTGCGCCCACGGTGTAACTCCCTGGGGTACTTACCTCACCTGTGAAGAAAACTTTCAAGGTTATTTTGCTAACCCTACATTTAATAACCCGGAAAATGAAGATTTAAATGACGAAGTCCTGGAAAGTCTAGGTCTGGAAGCTAAAAAAGCTGACATCATCAATGGACAGAAACGCTACGGTATCCCCGTGCGGTCTACCCGTTATCGCTGGGCTGAGGTTGATCCACGCTGGGATGCTTTTTACAATCCTATGGAACCCCACTTATTTGGTTGGGTAGTTGAGATTGATCCTTATGATCCCAACAGCAAGCCAGTCAAGCGCACTTCAATGGGTCGAATCAGACATGAGAGCGCTCAATATGTTGTAGATGACAACAACGTTCTAGCTTTCTACATGGGTGACGATAACAGAAACGAATATATCTATAAGTTCGTTTGCTCTCGTCAATACAATACTAGAGTTCGGGGTGCTAACCGCGACTTGCTTGATCATGGTATTCTCTACGTTGCTAAGTTCAACGATGATGGTAGTGGCCAATGGCTACCTTTGGTCTGGAATCAAGGTGGTTTAACACCAGAAAACGGATTTAGTAACCAAGCTGAAGTGCTGGTTAAAACTAGACAGGCTGCGGATAGAGTTGGCGCAACCATGATGGATCGCCCAGAGTGGATGGCTGTACGTCCCCGAATTGGTGGATTCAATGAAGTTGAGGTTTACTGTACATTGACCAACAATAATCTTCGTGTAGAAGAAGGTGCAGCAAATGCCTCAGTGAATAACCAAGACGGCACAACCCCTGGCGGTACTGCGAATCCTCCCGTTGATGCTGCTAACCCACGTCCTGATAACGTTTACGGTCATGTTATCCGTTGGCGTGAAACTGGCCGCAGCGTTGCAGCTACCACCTTCGAGTGGGATATTTATGTTTTGTGTGGTGACAAACTTGACCCAAACCCAATTCGTAAAGGAAATATCAATGGTGACGACTTTGGCGCACCAGATGGTATGTGGTTCGACTACTACGGTCGTCTTTGGATTCAAACTGACCATGCGGGTAACGGTCGCGGTATTTGGGAAAATATTGGTGGTAACTCAATGGTGTGTGCCAACCCTAATGACCCTAGAGAAATTAAGCTTTTCTTGAGCAGCCCCACAGATTGTGAAGTGACTGGTGTGATTACTACACCCGATGGTAGAACCATGTTCGTCGGTATTCAGCACCCAGGCGATCGCGGAACTTTTGACGCTCCTACAAGCCGCAGCAACTGGCCACACAGCCAAGGTTATGGCCCACAAGGTCGCCCCCGTTCAGCGACAGTGGTGGTCACCAAAAATGACGGTGGCATTATTGGTGAATAGCTGTCAATTAGTTTAGCGATCGCCTAAAGTCCTGAGCGACCTGGGCATCGCACCTCAATTATTAAAAGGTTAATAACGGTTTATTACTTGCTTTCTTGTATTTAAAGTCACGAAAGCAAGTAATTTATTATTCTTCAATAAATGCGATGGCTATACACAAGCTCATCTTAATAGTAATTGTCTAAATTAAGTTCTCTATGATAATTTTTATATTTTTGTCCAATCTGCTCCAATATTTTTAATATATAGCAAAAATATGCTTCACTCTCATATTTTGCACTAGACAACTGGAAGTCACGGCTAGGCTCGTCGAAAACCTTAGTTTTCTTTTAGTCCGCGCAGGCGGACTTAGTTTGCATAGTCACAATTTCTAATCGCTAGGAATAGGCGCTTTTGAAATTAAAGATAATAAATTCAAATATTTTCATCTAAATAATTAATTATTAAATTAAATCTATCTATCTATAGGATTCATATTTGATTTATCAAATACACGTAGGGTGTGTTATTGAGGAGAGTACGGCACCAAGACCACAGAAGACGGTGCGTTAGGCTAAAGCCATAACACACCCTACATATATTTAGATTTTTTCAATAATCAAATCGGATTCCTATAGATACTTTTCAACTAATAGCAGTTATCTGATTTTTATTTACAAAATCATCAAGGTATTTATGCTCTTTTGCTTTAAGATTAGGTTAATCTTCGTTTAAATTTTTGTTGGCATACTAATAAGTTAAAATTACAATTTTAACTACTTGACTAAGTGATTACTTTTAAGTAATATGACTTTGTTAAAAGATTTACGCACCCTAAGTTTTCACCTAAACTTAACTTGATGTTTGCGAAAGTATAATGCTGTTCACTTGAGATACTGAAGAGTAAGCACACCTTAAATTCAACAGGTTGTGTTGATAAAACACTGGTGATAACAGTAACTGAAATAGTGAATTTTACCGTAGCACATCTTTAAGATGCGTAAATTGCAAGGAAATTAAAGTTTCAATAACAGGAATAAAAGTCGATGAAATTAAACAAAAAAGTAGCGATCGCCTTAGTAGCAGTTTCCGCTAGTGTATTTGGTTTCAGTTCTGTAGCCTCTGCTGGTGAAGGCGGCGTTGCTGGTGCTGTAGCAGCTACACTTGACCATAATGGTTTAGTAACTGGAGTTGCTGCTGCTGGTGCTGTTGGTAAAAATGATGCAGCTGCTACAGCTACATCTCAACTTGGTATAGCAACAGCTTCCGCTTTGGGAAGCGCTGGCGTAATCGAATTAATCAGCGATGCTTTGAACTTTGAAGATGCAGAAAGTACTGAAAGCGAAATTTCCAGCATTGTAACTCTCAAAGGTAGTGCAGATACAGCTTTAGGAGATTTCCAAGCTAACTTTATTGGTACCTTCACTGAAACCCCCATCGGATCTGTAGAAACTGGGCTTTAGTGTCTCAAGTTCTTCATCATTTGCTTGATTGAGAGTAATTTTCAATCTCTCATCCACTTAATGCAACTAGTGTTGAACTAAGTTATTTAGAAAGTATCTAAGTCGAAAAGAATAACTAGGGTATCAAGAGTAAAAAACTAATATCAGGAGTCAGACTGATACTTTTTTTTAATTCTTTCAACCCTAAATGTCTTGTGTTGGTCGGTTAGAGGCACGATTGCCACGTGTCTCTAGCTTATCTTATCAAAAAATCATTGATGACTAATTCTGACAAAACAAAAAATTTCTACATCAATCTACATCAAGAATAATAGTCGAAGTTTATAAAAATAAAATACACAAGAAAAATCTGATTTTGCCGGGTGTACACTACCGTTTGTTATAAATCTTTGCAATGATTTTGTTTCACACAAACATCAAGCTGACATTTGTATTATTGTTTAGTTCAGCAACCATATTTTTTGCTAAAACGGCTAGCGCTGAAACATCTGCAAACACATTGGAACTGGACAACTTAAATAATAATCGCCAATTAGAACTATCCGCTAACTCTGAAGAAAAAAAGACCAATCATACCCCAGAAGATACTTCTACATTAATTGCCAATGTGGAATCTTTGAGGATGATGTCAGCTTTAGATACGCAATTACCAGCCTCTACATCTAATTTTACTCAACAGACACAAGTAGCAGATTTAGCCGAAGCTAATTCCCAGATCCCGCTTTGTGTTCCCAGCAATGACCAACAACTAAAATTTCCTGTAGTTACGGACTTAGCCCAAAGTAATTTTCAAGTTCAGTCTTGTACTCCCAATAAAATTAGTCAAGCTGGATCTAAACAGTTAGATCCATTAGATCCCCCAACAGATCCACAACCTAGAGTTGATGAATTGGATCTTGATCAAAAATTACCAACAGAACCAATACCCCAAGAACAAGAATATATTATTCCGCCGAGAACTGCAAATGAGCAAAAAATTCATCCCCGCACAACTACCTTCCCGTTAAATGGTGCATTAATTAATCATTTAACTGAAAGACAATTAAGTTTAGGTTCTAGCTTTAGTAATAACCAAAATACTATTTTCAATATTAATGGACTTGTCAAGCTTAACGGAATTGTTAAAGAAAATTTGACAACAAATAATATTTTTACTGTAGACCAAACAGGAGAATATTTGCAGTTGCAAACGGTGGGAAAAAGCAGAGAAGTTGCTGTGGATTTCCGAGAACCCCGAACTATGCTGGGTACACGACTGCAATTCAGCATGACGGCTTCATGTAACTTGCTTGGTGGTAACCCAGACCAAATATGTACATATATTCCTGGTCTAAAATCTGCGGATATCAATCCTGATACTCTGACACCTACTCGGTTTATTCAAACTGCAAAAGTAGGTGATGTACTAGAACCAGAAACATTAGCTGCAATTCGCCAACCGGGTTTTCAATCTGGGGTGAATGGTCAAGAAGTAGGTGTAGACTTATTTTCACCAAATACAGGTTCATTTGTTGGTAATAGTCACGGAAATAAACTTTCTCTCAGCAGAAGAGAAGATATAGAAAATACACCCGCAGCAATTTATTCTAGAGTTAGACAAATTGTCCAAGTCAACGACCGCGAAGCTGTAATGGGTCGGACAGTACGAGGGTTTAGCTTTATTTTAAATGATGATAATACTTTATTAAATACGGTTTTGCAACTGGGATATAATTTTTTACCAGATATCATACCTAATATTGCAGGGTCAGAAAACAGAGTCAATTCAAATGTTAACAATAATTTGTTTCTAGCTGCTAATAATGTCAGACTTCCTGCTAATAGTTTAACTGCTTATCATGGAGGAATGGCTAGAGCGCAGAGTGTCCCACGAACAGCGACAAATTTGGGACAAGTGCCTGCTGCTAGATTCAATAGTCTTTGGTTGGGTGCATCACCTGTGATCAAACGCAGTTCTAATATTACTACTCGTTTTGAACAAGTTAGCCCCCGGACAGTTTCAGCCTCTGGTGGTGGAGAAGGGGGATATGATTCTAATGTGAGTTTGGTTTCTAGTATTAACAATGAAGCTTTTTCTCAACTTGAGTTACAGAATTTATACACTCAGGTTTACGTTACAGCCTTCAATCAAGAAGTTAATAATGTGACAACTAATAAATATAGAGAAGAAACAAAATATGCGCCCCATCTGAGTTTTACAGGAAATATCACTGGGACACAGGAAGCCGTGAGATATTATACTGGTGTGATCAGTGCAGACGAAATTAAAGCTTATGGTGGCGTAGATTTTACTAAAAATACCTCCAATGGATGGAATTTTTCAGGCGGTGTAATCGGCTATATTAATCCAGATATTGATTACTACAGTCAAATAACAGGTAGTGTTGGTAAACGGATTCGCTTTAGTCGCAATAGTAATTTAGTCATATCCACTGGAATTAATTATGCTTTTGATCGAGAAACTCGACCCAACGACTTTGTGAATTCATTTACACTTAGCGCCAGAGCAAATTTAGGTAATGTTTGGTTTGGTTTAACTAACTATTTTGGAGATTTTTTACCAGATTCAGTTAAAAATACTCTGGTAACAAGTGTGGGTATTCAATTTAGTGAACGTTTTTCTTTGTCAGGATACTTTAATCCTATCAATGAAAATGCGGCTCGTTCTGTTTATGGTGCAGGAGCAAGATTTCGGCTAGGTACAAGTCAGAATAGTCCTACACTCAACCTATCCTGGCGAAATAATGACTACGATTTTGGCAGAGATAGTGCTAACAATAAATTGAACATAAATGAGAATATATTTACTGTGTTGTTAAGGGGTAATTTTTAAAGCGGGTTTTTCACCTACATATCTTATAATAATGACTCATTCTTTGTTTTTCTAACTGGAGAAACCAATGGGTCGCGCTAAAAAGGTTGTCTTGGCATATTCTGGGGGAGTGGATACTTCTGTTTGTATCCCCTATCTGAAAAATGAGTGGGGTGTAGAAGAAGTAATTACCCTCGCAGCAGATTTAGGTCAGGGAGATGAATTAGAGCCAATCCGAGAAAAAGCGCTGAAATCGGGTGCAAGTGAGTCCCTAGTGGCTGACGTTAAAGATACTTTTGTTAAAGATTATGCCTTTGCCGCAATTCAAGCAAATGCCCTATACGAAAATCGATATCCTTTGGGGACAGCCCTAGCTCGTCCGTTAATTGCCAAAATATTAGTAGAAGCTGCCCATAAATATGGTGCTGATGCGATCGCTCACGGTTGCACTGGTAAAGGTAATGATCAGGTTCGCTTTGATGTGGCTTGTGCTGCGCTTAATCCCAATCTGAAGATCCTCGCACCAGCGAGAGAATGGGGGATGAGTCGTGAGGAAGCGATTACTTATGGTGAGAAATTTGGCATTCCTTCGCCAGTCAAAAAATCTTCTCCTTACAGCATTGATAAAAATTTACTCGGTCGTAGTATTGAAGCCGGCGTACTGGAAGATCCGGCGGCTGAACCACCAGAAGAAATTTATCAAATGACCAAGGCGATCGCTGACACGCCTAATCAACCAGAATACATTGAAATTGGTTTTACACGCGGTATTCCTACCAGCCTCAACGGTACACCTAAAAACCCTGTTGAGCTAATTGAACAACTCAATCAGGTAGTAGGAAACCACGGAATTGGGCGGATCGACATGATGGAAAACCGCTTAGTAGGAATTAAATCTAGGGAAATTTACGAATCACCCGCTATGTTAGTGCTAATTCAGGCACACCGGGATTTAGAAAGCCTGACTTTGACAGCAGATGTCAGCCATTACAAGCGAGGTATTGAAGAGACTTATACCCAAATCGTTTATAACGGTCTTTGGTACAGTCCACTCAAAGGCGCACTAGATGCCTTTATTCAAAAGACACAAGAACGAGTTTTGGGAACTGTACGAGTCAAACTTTTTAAAGGTAACGCCACCGTAGTCGGGCGTTGGAGTGACAATTCACTCTATAGCCCAGATTTGGCAACCTATGGATCTGAAGACCAATTTGACCACAAAGCTGCTGAAGGCTTTATTTACGTTTGGGGATTACCCACTCGTATTTGGGCGCAACAAGGTAGAAGTTAGGGAGTAGGGAGTAGGGAGTGGGGAGTGGGGAGTGGGGAGTGGGGAGTGGGGAGTGGATAGTTTGTTCTCCCCTGCCCCCTGCACCCTGCCCCTCTGCCTCTTATCCCCTGCTTTTTCCTACTCACCAGTTGCCCGCTTGACTTGGCGGGACTCTAGCCAGATGGGTATAGCAATCAAAGCCACAAGGATTAGTAAAGCCGCGATCGCGAATTCACCTACCCAGGCAACAAGTTGTTCTAGGGGGACAACTCTACCAGCAAAGAAAGCTAACGTTACCATCACACTAGCCCAGGTGGTTGCTCCTGCTAAGTTGTACAAAAAGAATTTTCTGAAAGGCATTTCAGCTATACCAGCTAATGGTGCTGCAAAAATTCGCAACAATGCGAAAAAGCGCCCAAAAAATACAGCTTTAGTCGCATTTTCACTAAATTGATTTTTAATATTCAATAACCGCTCATCGGAAATCCGAAAGAGTTTACCTATTTTTACCAGGAAAGCCCAGCCCCCTATTTTACCAATCCAATAACCGCAAGCACCGCCAATCACCGCACCTGCAACGGCATCGCTGAGAACTAACCAATAGTTCAGTTCCTTACTACCAGCTAGAAATCCGCCGACCAAAGTCACGGTTTCACCAGGAAGGGGAATGCCCAAATTTTCTAGCAAAATCCCCAAAAAAATTGCCCAGTAACCATACTGGTGGGCAAATTCCTGGATGTTTTCTAGTGAAATCAGCTCAAGAGACATCCCGCACCGCCGCCTTTACAATTTTTTACCTTTCATATATCTTGGCTCCTCTATGGCTGGGGTGTCAATCAATCCACAATACTAAAAGTGGAAGTGGGCTTTTTGTGAGCCTAGTACCGCAGGGCGGAAGTCAAAAGTCAAAAGTCAAAAGTCCAAAAATTTCTTCTATAGGCTTTTCATTGATTTTGAATGCTCTGTCTATTTACGCCGTGCTGTACTAGTTGAATGGGAGTAGGGAGTTTCTGATAGTATGGAAATTTTAATTTTTCGTGTCTATTCACGAGTCGATACCACGAACTCATATTTAAGGCTGCTTTGTCAAGTATTTTTACAGAATATTTATGAAAATCCTAGTAAAATATAAAAATATGATAAAAGATACGGTTGATACCGAAATTATTATGCCATTATGCCTATATTTAAGAAAGTTAACATAAATTATACGACAAAAATGCTGAAGCAAATTGTCACAACAGGACTGCTGTATCTGCCTAAATCAGAAAATAAAACAGTATCTTTGTCGTTGAAACTAATTCAGTATTGATGTCAAGTTTCTGTTCTGTTACGTGTTCCAACTACTTTGTTAAATTTATGAATATATCACAAAATCAAGTGGTTTTATTTAAACCCCAAGGCAGCATAGACTTGCAGGGTGGAATGGCTTTTAGCGAACAGATGCTCGAAGTAATACCCCAGCCTGACCAACTCTGGGTTATTGATCTGTCAGAAGTAGATTTCATGGACAGTTCAGGATTAGTCCCCTTAATCAATGGACTAACATCAGCACGCGAAAGTGGTTGTCGTTTAGTTTTATGCAACGTGCAAGTTCCGGTCAGATTAATTTTGGAACTAACACAACTGGACTCAGTGTTTGAAATTTTCGACACTTACGAGGATATTTTTACTAACACCAATGATAGAAATCTAGCGATCGCATAATTTACCGAAAACCTGGGGTTTAAAGCCCCGCCACTTCGACAGGTATTACAGTGAGCTTGTCTAACTGCTCAGTGCGTCGCCTTCTAGGGCGGCTTATGCGGTATTATAGCTTTAGCGGTAAAGCGCACAAATAAAAAACGAAGTAGGTCAAGCGGACGACTCCTGAGCCTCCAAGCCTGGTAGTATAAATCCTCAATCTTGTATAAATGTGGGAGTAAAAACCAGAAATCAAAAGCCTTTTCAAACGCGGTCGGGCAGTCCGTGTGTGCTTGTGGACGTATCCAATGAAGCAGGCGCAATGGAAAATCACCAAAGCAGTTAAAAATTTAAACTTGCGACTAAAATTCGCAAAAATTTACCACTTCCATGGAGGCAAGTGGTTTATTATTGTGGCAAATTGCCGATATTATCCCAAATAGGGCTAAATTATCACTTTTGACATCTTAAATGGCTCTCAGGCATTTTGGACTGTAGAAATATTATTTTGATTTTCGCCAGATTCTGGGCGGGCAAAATTCGGTAAATCAATGCCACTGTGACTAGCCGTGCGGGTTTTTATGGCTAAACGGTAACTTACACTTTGCAATTCTGCCTGAAGTTTGCGGTTTTCTCGTTGTAGTATTGCCACTTTTTCTCTAACTGGAGCCATACGTTCCTCGAACTTACGACGGTAAATTTGAGGTAATTCTTGTACAACCTGCTCTAACATCCGACTGCGCTCAGTTAGTTCTTGCACTGACTGCCGTAGTTGGTAAATTTCGGTATCACGAGTGGTAATTTGTTCTTGGTAGAACGTTACTTGCTGCTCAACCGCTTGCAATTGTTCTTGCAATGCTTGTAACTGACTCGAATCATATTCAGGTTCAGAGCGCTGGGGCATAAAGTTAGTATTGCCCTTGACCAGCCGGAAGAGTTCTTGAGATAGCTGCTGCACTAATTGATCACGAAGCTGCAACTCTTGGCGCAACTGCGATACCTCGGTAGAGAGAGCTTGGATGTTGGGTGTGTCAGTTTGGCTCACAGTGGCTTACAGCTCCCATTGACGAATGCTTGTCCAATCTTAGGTATAACTGCGATGGTACTGCCTTTAGCAGTTACTTGTTAATTTAGGATTCCCCAATCTACCCAAAAAAAGGTTAATGGTAAAATTTTTTAAAATTTACTATTTTCAATACTGAGTGTTGAGTTGGAAAAAGTCAACACTCAGCACTGCTTACTCAGAACTTTTCTTAGGCAGAAACAGCAACTGTGTCTTCTACTTCTTCCACAGTTTCTTCTGGTAGATCCTGCTTAATAGTTAAGTAGCGAATCACTTCCTCACTCAAACGCATAGCACGTTCCATCGGAGCGATCGCGGTTCCGGGTCCAGTGTAGTCCATTTGAACGTAGATGCCATCCCGATGCTTTTTAATTTCATAAGCCAGGCGACGTTTACCACGATTTTGAATTTTCATATTCTCAGCACCCTGCTCAGTCAGCAAGTTCTGGTATTTAGCAATTGCTTGCTCTACCTGTTCATCTCCTATATCTGGACGCAGAATGTAAATTGTTTCGTAAACTATGGACATGATTTTAAGTCACCTTATGGACGAAGGGGCTGCTGATGTGATTTTATACTGAAATATCACAAAGGAAACTAGCAATAATCAACATCTAAGCAACAAGGAACTATAATCTTACCAGTTTTCAATTTGAATCATTAGCCAAATTCGCCAAATTCGCATTTCTCACCAGAAATTGCCTTGAAGGCGATGAGAGAATCAGCTCACCCACAGGGCAAAAAACCCTGATCCTACGGTCAAGGCTGCATGGCAGGTGAAGCTATCAACTGAGCTAAGAGGGTAGTACATAAATACTTTCCAAATTGAGACTGTAGTTATCAGTCTGAGGCTACGGCCTTTACCAAAGGCTGAATATTGCTACTCGCTAACAGCTTTTAATCGCAGACAAAAGGATATTAATCAAGGTTATGGCGCAGCGCTATGTGCGAGTTCAAAATCTAGAAGGCAAGATTTACTATGGATTGCTACAACTATCCCTCAACGTGCAGGTGCTAGATGCTCCACCCTGGTTAGAAGGGCGACCCACAGATTTAATTCTAGAACCCGAAAATTACCAAATTCTGACTCCCTGCGCTCCTTCAAAAGTTGTAGCGGTAGGCAAGAATTATGCAGATCATGCCGAAGAAATGGGAACTACAGTTCCAAATGAACCATTGATATTTCTCAAGCCGCCGACATCTATCATTGCCACGGAAACAGAAATTATGTATCCGCCCCAGTCGCAACGGGTAGATTATGAAGGTGAGTTAGCACTAGTGATTGGCGATCGCACCTGTGACTGCACACTAGAAGAAGCCCAAACCAAAATTTGGGGCTATACAATTGCTAACGATGTGACAGCGCGGGATTTACAACAAAAGGATGGCCAATGGACTCGCGCCAAAGGTTTTGATACCTTCTGTCCTTTAGGCCCTTGGATTGTCCGAGAATTGAATCCTGGGGCGAGATTACAGACCTTTGTGAATGACGATGCTATTCCTGTGCAATCGGCCTGTATTGATCAGATGGTGTTTCCCCCTGATGCTCTAGTGTCCTACATTAGTCAGGTGATGACACTACTACCAGGAGACGTGGTGCTAACCGGTACGCCATTGGGTATAGGGCAACTGCACATAGGCGATCGCGTCCGCGTGGAAATTGAAGGCATTGGTCGCCTAGAAAACAAAGTGGCTAGGCGTTAACTTTTAGCGTACCTGCATATACACGGCATCAGAAATTGCCGGAATTTCTGCATAACGCCCAAACAGGGATTGAGCAACAGAATAGACAACTGCGGCCAATATACCGATAAAAATGGTGTTGGAAATGGTTTCTATGGCAAAACCAGCGCCAGGAACCGAACCTAAAACTTGCAGCACTATTTGACACAAAAATAAAACAATGTTCAAAAGAATTGCCTGCATAGTATTGAAACGAATGAAGTGACTAATTTTTTCGTTTCTCACCACTAGCATGAACAAAGCAAAGAAAATAATCAGGCTGACAAAGGGGATTTGATAAATTGAGATTAATGGACTCAAAGGGATAAATAGCACCCTTATGACTGGAAACTGTCTTAACAAAAAGCCACCAAAGGTTAGACTCTGAATCAGCGGTAGCAAATAAGGTAAACAAGCAAAAATCCGGTCGGAAACCGTTACAGACCCGCGCCAAGTCATTGTGCGTTCTCCTATGGCTAAAATTTAACACTTCTTCAGCCTAGGATAACGCAGTTGCTTTGTCTTGCTGACAAATCCGATTAATCTATATCCGCAATTCGGAAACCCATCAGACATTCATACTGCGCGGGTTGCTGTGCCGTCAGTTGGCGAATTGCTTGACCACATCGCAGTTGACCCCCACGCCAACGGGGTTGACCGCTACCATCAGCAAGTAAACAAGATTGACAAACTTGCACGGGGGCAAGGATTTGATTATCCATTAAAATGACTAACATCGCATCCCTCCTGTAACTTTTTATTATGGGTGTGAAAATTGCGCCTGTCCCAAGGCATATTCCTGACATTCTCTGGGTAAATATGAGGGTCAACCTTAATTTATTTTATGTGATGTAGCAAAAATATTAAATATTTTGTAACTAATAATACAGAAATTCTGACTCTCCAGTTGAACAGAGATATTCAACAGTATCCAATCAAAGTGTAAAATTTGAGATTCAGGAAAAAGATTAATAATAAATAAGTCAGCAGTGAAAAACTTTTGACTTAGGTGCTACACCAAGCCCAAATCGACAGTGTAAATTTACACAAAGGATAATTTTAAGTGACTAGAAGCAATTCCGAATTTTTGGCTAACTCTGATCCGGCGATCGCCGAATTAATTAACCAAGAACTACAACGCCAACGCGACCACC
>REBL01000270.1 GCA_007692755.1 Nodularia sp. (in: cyanobacteria)
GGGTTTTCCTGGTATTCCCGTGGCAATTACCATGCCAAATTGTACGATGACTCTGCTAGATTCAACCCGCAAAAAGATTAATTTTATTAACGAAAGCTTGACACAATTGACTCTTAGTAATGTCAAAACTTTAGTTGGAAGAGCCGAAGAAATAGGTCATTATCCCCAGCACCGAAAAACTTACGATGTGGCTTTAATTCGGGCTGTGGGTAATCCTGCTGTTTGTGCAGAATATACATTACCATTACTTAAACAGGGTGGTTTAGCGGTAATTTATCGTGGTAATTGGACAGAAGAGGAAACAAAATCTTTGCAAAATGCTGTGAACCAATTGGGTGGAATAATTGAGTCCTTAGAACAATTTACCACTCCTTTAACTAACAGCGTTCGTCATTGCTTGTATTTGCGGAAGGTGGTGAATACCCCAGCTAATTTTCCCCGTGGTGCAGGTGTAGCAACGCAAAAGCCTTTGTAAGTTCAAAATTGCAATAACTATTAATTGCTAATACTCAAATTTTTTCACAATAACTGCTTATGGCTTTTGAGTGATTCCGTCTACCAAATCCTTCAAATTAGCAGCAGTTTTTTCGGGTTTTCCATCAATAGGAAATACTAAAACACTTTTGATATCTTGGTTATTAATTATGTCTCCTAAGCGATGAAATTGGTGATCACTAATGCCAATTCCATCCACATCTCTGACATATTTTAATTCTTCTTGAAAATTGTCATCATTATAAACTTGAATAAACACTCTGTCAGCGTTCCAGTTTGGCCAATCAGCAGCAAAATATCTTTTAGCCCAATAAGGATTATGATGGGAAATATCAAAACTAACGTTGGGGTTAGCTTGTTTAATTCCACTCACCATTTCTTGAACAAACTTTGTTAAATTCGCTGTACGGTCTACTTGTCCTGGTAGTTCAGCATGATAACCTAAATAATCATCCCATTGCACTGCATCAATTTGGGGATATTTATTGACAAATTCCACGGAGATATTTTTAAAGAAATTAGCAATTTCGGGAATCTCTACATCCAAAACATAATGTTCAATATTGGAGTAAGTTCTATCTACACCGGGGACAACCCATCTACGCGCGATCGCTAAATCAAAAATTGGACTATTTTTATCAATTTTAATGCCTTTTTCAAAATAAGCATGAACTTCCATCCCCTGCTTATGTGCTTCATCAATCAACCAATCTAACCATTTATCTTGAAATTTATTTGGGCAACTTTTAAACCCCAATTTCTTCTGCATGACTTCGCTATTGTACATTGTACAACCATTACCCCAAACGCCATGAATGATCGTATTAAATCCTTGGGAACGATATAGACTAACCCGTTTGCGAATAGTGGCTTCGTTAGCATTATTAGTAATATGGTAACGACTGAAATAAATCCCTCTAATTGCTTTTTTCTCCCAAGGCGTTTGAGGTAATGCTGTTTTTGGTTCAGGGGTTATTGGTGGTGAAGCTGGTTTTGGTTTGGTATCGGGATTTACCGTGTTGGCGGGAGTTGGAGTTGGCGTTGGAGTTAAAATAGGGATGGGAGTTGGATTTAAAGTAGGAGTAGGAGTTGGATTTAAAATGGGTATAGCTATTTGTTGATGCTGAGATAACAGGTGATTAAAAACATTCGTGATCATGTCTCGATTACCTTTTTGGCTCAACAACCACCAACTCATTCCGAAAAACAGTAAAATTACTGAGATGGGAATATTAGCGCATCCACACCCCTTTGGCTCTTTTTTCTGTCCCGACATATTAATCTGGTGAGTTTTTGGTTAATTAAATCTATGTATCCAATATGTAACATCAAGTTACAATGCTGTGATTCCGCAACAATTCCTAATTTTGCCAGCATCGCCATAATTATAGCTTTGAGTGATAATTTTATGGAAGTCAAGAACAATGACACAAGAATTAACTGACCTCAGAAATAGTATTTTACAAGGAAATTACGCAGATGCTTTGGCGATTGTTGATGAGTTAGAGGGGATGAGTAAAAAAGCAATTCTGCGGCAAATTAAATCTTTTTTGAAGATTTTGTTGATCCATTTAATTAAAAATCAAGTAGAACAGCGATTAACAAATTCTTGGGTAGCTTCTATTCGCAATTCCATTCGAGAAATTCAAGAGGTGAATCTCAAAGAAAATAAAAAATCCTATTATGTCAATCAAGGTGAATGGGAAAATTTGATAGAGGAAGAAGTGATTGAAGATGCGATCGCTGATGCTAGTGTGGAGGTGATGAATGGCAAATACAGTCAATTTCAACTGGCGGATATTATAGATAGAACTAAGTTAATTGAAAATACTTTGCAGTTTTTAATGTTAAATTATTCCTATTCAGCTAAGGAATTACCTGCAATTGTCGCCGAAAGTTTAACTAAGTTACCAGGTGGCGAAGATTGGAAAGCAGGGAGATGGTAAGCAATGACACAAGAATTAACTGATCTCAGAAATAGTATTTTACAAGAACGTTACGCAGATGCTTTGGCTATTGTTGACGAATTAGAGGGGATGAGTAAAAAGGCAATTCTGCGACAAATTAAATCTTTCTTGAAGATTTTGTTGATCCATTTAATTAAAAATCAAGTAGAACAGCGATTAACAAATTCTTGGATTGCTTCTATTCGCAATGCAATTTTAGAAATTCAAGATGTGAATCTCAAAGAAAACAAAAAATCCTATTATATCAATCAAGATGAATGGGAAGATTTTATAAATGATGTGGTAATTGAAAGTTCTATCGCTGATGCCAGTTTAGAAGTGATGAATGGTAAATATACTCGCTCTCAATTATCGGCAATGCTGGATAAAAACCAGCTTTTAACTACAGCAATTAAATTTCTAGCTTTAACTTATACTTATTCCGCAAAGGAATTACCAGCAATCATGGATGATTATTTGAGTCAGTTACCTGGGGGAGAAATTTGGCAATAGGGCGGGGAAACCCCGCCACTACGATTAACCAAAATGTTGAATTATTGCGTCGGCAAATTCAGAACACTTTAAGGGTTCTACTGGTGGTTCTAGCAACCGGGCTAAATCATAAGTAACTTGACTGTTAGCGATCGCATCCCCTAAACCTTTTTTCACTAGGTCTGCGGCTTCTTGCCAACCCATAAATTCCAGCATCATTACACCGGAAAGAATTACAGAACCGGGATTAATCCGATCCAAGCCGGCGTGCTTGGGTGCAGTGCCGTGGGTGGCTTCAAATATGGCACAGACATCGCCAATATTTGCCCCTGGCCCCATGCCTAAACCGCCGACAATAGCAGCAGCTGCATCAGACAAATAATCGCCGTTTAAGTTCATTGTGGCCAGAATCGAATACTCATCGGGTCTGGTTTGGATTTGTTGGAAAATACTGTCAGCAATCCGGTCATTGACCATGATTTTGTCTTTCCATTGACCGTTACCGTGGGTTTCCCAAATTGTGTTCAGAACGCTTTCGACTTCCTGGACAATTTGTGCTTTTCTCTCTGGTGTCAGAGAATCATAACCAGGATCAACCTCACGGGCGTTAGCTTCGGCGGAAATATCCGGATTTTTCTCTTTATTACTTAAAATCCAAGATTCCCGTTCTGTGACGCATTCAGCCCGAAATTCGCTGGTAACTAATTCATAACCCCAATCACGGAAAGCGCCTTCGGTGTACTTCATAATGTTGCCCTTATGCACCAGTGTCACCTGTTGCTTGGCTTTGGGCAATAACAAAGCGTGTTTCATCGCCCGGCGGACTAGGCGCTGAGAACCAGTTTTACTGATGGGTTTGATACCAATACCAGAATCCAGGGGAATTTGCTTTTTGCCATGTTCTGGGGTAGCGGGGATGAGTTCTTCATTGAGGATTTTAATCAAGCGATCGCCTATTTCACTGCCTTGTTTCCACTCAATCCCCAAATAAATATCTTCCGTATTTTCCCGATAAACAATCACATCCAGTTTCTCTGGGTTCTTGTGCGGCGAGGGAGTTCCAGCATAATAACGACAAGGACGCACACAGGCATATAAATCAAAAATTTGTCGCAGTGCTACATTGAGAGAACGGATTCCACCACCCACGGGGGTAGTCAAAGGGCCTTTAATCGCTATACCATATTCCTTGATTGCGGTTAAAGTATCCTGGGGCAAATACTGATAAGTGCCATATAAATCACAGGACTCATCCCCGGCATAAACCTTAAACCAACTGATTTGACGTTTCCCTTTGTATGCCTTGGCTACCGCAGCATCTAGCACCTTTTGGGTGGCAGGCCAGATATCTATACCTGTGCCATCGCCCCGAATAAAAGGGATAATTGGATTATCAGGCACAATCGGTTCACCATTTTTGAAGGTGATTTTTGTTCCGGTTGTGGGGGGGTTAATCTTGTCGTACATACTTCAAACACTCCTGAATGATACGCCATCCGCTAAACAATCTTGCTTTGACAGGCTGGCTGATTTTACTGTGTCTTTTGTTCACCAAGTCACCATAGCTTGCGTGGCGTAGATTTTCCCCTTATTCCCCTTGTACAGTATTTGGGGTTAAGCTGTGGGATTTAGTAAAGCCATTGCAATTTTGTCCGACCAAAAATAGTAAACTACTTTTCGCTATCAGTGCTTCACTTTGGATAAGATTCGATAGCCAACCGCTTTTTCACGCTCACGCTTACACGATTAATGGCATGACAGACCCAATGATTTTATCAGGCACAGCTGACATAGACTCCCTTCGACAATCGTTAATCGCTGGGTCTATTCAAGTCCAACAACAAATCATCCCACAGTTGGCTAACTTGGGTAATGAGGGATTCGATGTGTTGATGGAATTTCTACAAAAACGACGTGAACACCCAGCGAATTGGATCGATGGTAAAGCTTACCAAGTCCTATATAACTCTGATGCACCTCAAGTTCAAGAATTTCTGCTTGACTGTTTTCCTGAAGGAATTGTACCTCTAAAATCGGAGTGCGGGATTGATTACAATCCTTTGCAACAGCTACTAGCTGTCCAAGACTTCCAAGCGGCGGATCTCGTGAGTATCCAAAAAATGTGTGAACTAGCAGGGCCAATGGCTGTGCAGAGAAAATGGTTGTATTTTACTGAAGTAGGAAATGCCCCGATAATTGACTTACAAACTATTAACAACCTCTGGTTAGTCCACTCAGAAGGCAAGTTTGGCTTTTCGGTACAGCGAGAAATTTGGTTGAGTTTAGGCAAAAACTGGGAAAGTTTATGGCCAAAAATCGGCTGGAAAAGCGGTAATAACTGGACGCGATACCCTAACCAGTTTACTTGGGATTTAAGCGCCCCTAAAGGTCATTTACCCCTGTCTAATCAACTGCGGGGAGTGCGGGTGATGGCGGCTTTATTGTCTCACCCAGCTTGGTCTAAAAGTAACAAAATATGAAAAAAGTGCTGAAATAATAGTGTGAAAATAGAACAAGTTCCAGGTTAAAATTTTTAATTGGCTTATGGCAAAAGTTCATTTAGAAGACATTCGGCGTAGATTCAATAACGTCACTGCTATTGAGGACATTACCTTTAAAATTCCCGATGGAGAATTTTGGGTGTTAGTAGGGCCATCGGGTTGTGGTAAATCGACAATTTTACGCACGATCGCGGGCTTAGAATCTGCTACATCTGGTAATCTGTATATCGGCGATCGCTTGGTAAATAATATTCCCGCCCGACAACGAGATATAGCAATGGTATTCCAGAACTACGCTCTTTATCCCCACATGACGGTGGCGCAAAACATCGCCTTTGGCTTACAAATGCGGAAATTTGACCCAAAGCTGATTCAAGAACGAGTGGTGACTGTGGCGCGATCGCTTTCTCTCGAACATCTCCTAGACCGCAAACCCAAACAACTTTCTGGGGGACAGCAACAACGAGTAGCATTAGGAAGAGCGATCGCCCGTGAACCCCAAGTATTTTTACTGGATGAACCTTTGTCTAATTTAGATGCCCAGTTGCGGGATGAAACTAGGGCTGAGTTGAAACAGTTACACCAACAATTAGGCATTACCACAATCTACGTCACCCACGACCAAGTTGAGGCCATGACCTTGGCTGATAAAATTGTGGTGTTAGATCGGGGTAAGATTCAGCAAATTGGTGATCCGCAAAGTATTTATGCCCTTCCTGCTAACCTCATGGTAGCCACATTTTTGGGCAATCCCCCCATGAATATTTTGCCAGCTATCTACAAGAATGACGTTTTTGATGTGAGTGGACAATCGTTAGTGATTCCACCAATTGTCAGGGAAAAAGTGCAGCTACGCCCAGGTCAAAGTTTTGATTTGGGGATTCGTCCTGAACATATCACGATTATTACTGACTCTGACCTCAACAATCATCAATCAGAACCATTATTTGTGGAAGTTAAAGTAGTAGAACCTTTGGGGCGAGAAACCTTGATTCGGGCAAGTTTACCCGGTTCCCTGGCGGTGTTAAATATTCAGACAACTGCTGATATTCGTCCCCGTCCAGGCGATCGCTTGTCTTTGCAACTTGATTTAAATCAGTTGTTTGTATTTGACACTGCAACTGGTGATCGAATCTCGCCGGCATAGTTCGTAAAATCTAGCTGGAAGGCACAAGTTTAAATCCTGTCGCCTTCAGGATTTCAGTGTCGCCTTTTCGGACGATGAGGGTGGGAGAACCTGTCCCATCTTCTGTAATAGCTTGTGACCAAATATATCGATAATCTCCATTCACCCAACCCATAACACATTCACCACGCCGACAGCTAACTTTACCACCTGTTAATTCGATACAGTTGCCTTTCGCGTCACATCCTTTATAAGTCACATTTCCGGTATTGTTCACCCCTGACCAAGAGTCGCTATTACCAATGGTGATTGTCCACTGACCATTACTGAAAGTAGATGAGTTACTGGCTTGGGGTTTAGTAGGTGATTGTTCCCCCAAAATTTCCATTTGGGAAATAATCGATTCTTGACGAGTTTTACCGCACGGTTCAATACTTTCGCAATCATTTAATGATGCAATTTCATAAGAAAGGCGTACTTTCTGATTTAAATATTTTTCTGCTTCTGCACAAATTTCAAAGGATGCACCGACATGATGAGTTTTTCCCTGTTCATCTACTATAGTGGCGTAGCAGATAATATCGCCGGTGACTAACTCCTTGACTGTAGCAACTTTTGGTTGATTGTTGGCAGCTAGTTGAGCTTGATTATTGCTGGTAGTTCTATTTACTACCTCCGTTGTCCCTGATGTACTTTGAATGTCTGTCTGGGAAGATGTAGTTTCATTGACAGTTGCCGTGGAAATCTCTTCTGTAGATTCGGTTTGAGTTGTTTTGACAGTATTGTTTGTAGTTTCCGCTACAGATTCATTTGGGGAATTACCGCAACTCGTAATCAAGATTGAGGAAATAATTAACGCAATCGTGGGGATTAACCTGTTCATAGAAATAATCATAGACTCTAAATGTTACACGATTCACTTCTGATATATATTAACTACAGTGTTCGCTTCCATAATTTCGCTCTAAATTGATAAAAAATTAATAAAACTTTTACTCACCAGCAGAGCTAATAAAAATATTTCTTAATAAAAAGTGCTGAGTTAAAAATAAGTTAGATATACTCAGCACTTTCTTGTGTAGACGCGATTTATCGTGTTTCAGCACTACTCAATGGTTGAGGCTGAGATGTTGCCAAATCACCAGGAGCAAATGCGCCATTTTCGGTAATGATGGCTGTAATTAACTCAGCAGGAGTAACATCAAATGCTGGATTGTAGAAATCAACACCCGATGGTGTCAGCATAGTCTCGCCGACTTGGTAGATTTCTACTGGGTTACGTTCTTCAATGGGGATTTTATTACCATCAGCTAAGGCAAAATCGACTGTAGAAAAAGGAGCTGCCACAAAGAAAGGGATATCATGGGCTTTAGCTGCGATCGCCACACTATAAGTCCCGATTTTATTCGCAGTATCGCCATTAGCCGCAATGCGGTCAGCACCAACAACCACAGCATGAATTAAACCCTGTTTCATACAATGGGCAGCCATACTATCAG
>REBL01000272.1 GCA_007692755.1 Nodularia sp. (in: cyanobacteria)
TTTATGCAGTGGAAGAAGGAGAAATAAGTTTTCCAGAAATTGCTCGCCTATATATCCCTGAACCAGAGCTGCGTAGTACTTATGGATACCAGGGACAGCGACACCGCAAAGATTTTCGCCCAGAAATTGCGGCTGCTGTCTTTGCTGCAACTCCGCCGCAGATTCTCAAGCCAATTGCGACTTCAAAAGGAGTGTATTTAATTTGGGTGGAAGAAATTAGTCAACCCGAATTAGATGAGTCGTTACGCGAAAAAATTATTACAGAATTATTCACTGATTGGTTAAAGCAACAAATTGAGTGTACAGAAATAGTTACTCAGCTAGATTCGGACATCGTACAGCCACAGAAAGAATTACTTAATCAGTCTTAAATTATAGCTAACACCGATAACTAGTTAAACCACAAATATTTTGCTCACTAATAGTAATAATAGAGGAGCATCATCTCTTATATCAAGTCCGGTTGAATACTTACGAAACGCGAAAACCGTGCCAAACTTTTGCTTTACTCCCCTCCTCGCTTGCGGGGAGGGGTTGGGGGTGGGGTGACATGATTGTGGTAATCATACATAACTAATTAAACGGACATGATATATCTGTTTGTAGCTAATACCAAACTAATGTGAAGCTGTACTAAGTAAGTCGGCGTGAAAATTTCAATGTATGTCATTGCGAGCGAAAGCTCCGCTTAAAGCAGAGCTATGCCGTAGGCTTTACGCGTAGCGTGCCGGAGGCTCTAGAGATTACAATGTTAGGTTTATTTGTACCGACTTATTTATAAGTAGGTGGCTAAGAAATATAGATATGCTCATAAATAGTGTTTAAGCACTATTTAATGTTGGATTGAAGTTATTTATTAAATCTGTTTTTAGGCAATAAATTCTATTGCCTATTTTTTGCATGGCAAGGTTTATTTGCAATAAAATAATATCGAATTTATCTATATATTGATATTCATATTTTTGAAAAAAAGCATTGCATGAGATATTGACTTTCCTGGTCAATCGTCTATATTAAGAACATAGCCAAACAAAAGAAAGCGGCTAGAAACAAATAAATTTCCCAGGAGAAACTCAATGATTATTTCAGATTTAAACGTCTTAGAAACCGTTACAGCAGGAAATGTTATTGGCGGTTGTTGTATGTGTTATAGATATGACGACAGAAATAAAAACCGCAACTACAAGAATGATGACAGAAAATACAAGAATGACAGAAATGATGGCAAGAAAGACTATGATTATAAAGACAATGACGGCATAAAAATCGTACAAGAAACTGACGTTAAGGTTACAGTTACACCAAAAATTAGCGTCTATTAAGTAGATTCAATCGATAATTAAATTATCCCAAGAATCTATCAAGAAGTTGAGCTTTGTGCCAAATTTGAGAACGGCTAAAACCGTGTTTTAATTAGGTTTTATCTGAATTCTCAACTTAATCTTTGCCTGTGATTATTCTATAATTCAGACCAAAGACTGTCAAAATTATATTGTAATAAGGCATTAGTAATATCGCCGGAATGGTTTTCAAAGCATTCCGGCGATATTTTTTATCTGTTTCGATTGAAAGAGTTTGATTGTATAAGCTTGTTTAACACAATAGAGGAATTGTTTAATTACTCATATGTCACTAGATAAGTAAGTCGGCACAAATAAACCTAACTATGTAACATTTAGTCAACCCCCAACAGATGAATTATTAAGTTAAAAACTATGACAAAATTATTCACGGCTTGCTTAAAGCCAAAAATTGAGCATATAGCAATAATTACATGAATTATTTTTCGGAAAAATCGAAAAATAATCTAGTTACTATCTTAGGGTGAAGAGCTATGCTAAAAGCATAACCAATCAAAACGAATTGGTTCCTAAAAGATTCCTCAAACCAACTAGAAAGTACAAAAAATAAACTCATGATTATTTCTGACCTAAACATTTTGGAAGCTATTGAAGGTTCTGCTATTGTTGGTGGTGGCGGTTTCAAGATTGATAATAAGAAAGATGAAAAAATCGACAGCAAAGTAAATGTTGACATCTTTAAGACACTTGATGTAAAAGTTAAAATTTACGGTAACTTTGCTGATGCTCAAGCAATTGCTCAAGCATATGGTGAAAACACAGATGCTGAAACTATCTCTTTTGCAGAAGTATACGAAGGTGTTTCTTCTGATGCTGCTTCCCGTTCAACAGCAGCAGCTATCAAAAGCGACAAAGGTTATTAATAGACCATAATGATTATGGAGATAGATAGTGGCTTTTGGTTACTATCTATCTCTTAATTTTTTCTGCGACCTGAATCCTGACATAGAATCAAATCAGAGTGCTATATTTTAAGTAGTATATGATTTATTTGAGTATAGACTAAAGCTATCTTTTTTAAGGAAACTATAAAATTTTAAATCATCCCACACCGATGAAAAGCATTCACAACAGTGCTTTCATGGGCGTGGATTTTCAAATTATTAGTCACTAGTACCGCAGGACGAAAGTCAAAAAGCTTATTTTATAGGCTTTTCGTTGGCTGGGAATAGTTAGTTTATTTCGTCCGTGCTGTACTAGTGATGATTGATTAATACTAATAATATTTATATAACCTAACCTAATAAAGTCATGACTTGATATGTAACACCCTACTCTGAGAGTAGGGTATTACCAAACTTTGCAAATATTGAAATAAAAAAATTATACAATGCAATTTCGGCGAAAAATACAAATTTTGAGTTTAAAGCTAGAAAATCAAAAAATTCAGCCCATATTATTAGTATTTATTTGTGATTAAAATCACAGTTTGTTTTTGATAAGATTCGGAGAAATTGTTACTATCCCTAGCCGTAGCTAACGCTACTCCCTCAGCCTTACTAACTCTTACCCAACCATTATCATCTACAATAGTGCTAGTTTTGGTAAAAGTGTTAGAAGTATCTCCAACTGCGGATGCTGAAGCCGTCATATCAGCATATCCAGGTGCCAGATATGTTTGGATATCAGTAATAGTCTTTACCCCCCCGATAACCCTGTCTTCATATCCTGTTGTTTCACAGTATTCTAAGTCATTAATAAGCATGATTTTTTACCTTTAAAAATAGAACTAGATCCTTTATAAGGATATCATGTAAAAGCCAGAAAAATTTAGACTAAATATTTTTATTAATTAAAAATTAAATAATAAGTTGATAAATGTGGATGTCAAAATCTTTTCAATAAAATTAGTTTGTTTTTAAGCTTATATCTAACATTAGATAGATACAAAAAATAGTAAATTATCTTAACTCATATCCTTGTGAATATTTATATTTATCTCCAGTTATATTGCAGTCATTACTTGAGATAAATCAGTAAGTTTAATCCGGGAATAGTGCGAGAAAGAGTCCACAAGACTAGGGTAATGTAAAGTATACCTAAACTCCATTGATACCAAGCAAGTGTGGCGATAATACCCGGTAAATGTTCATCTCGCAGGCGAATATCGTTAAATCCTAACCTGACTAAGTTGTTGAGACTAAAGTCGTAGTAATTTAACCAGTTCCAACGGCGGTTCCATAACAAATGCATATATCGTTCACGAAACATTTGATATCTGGGGATGACTGGTAATCGCCCAATTAGTAATCGTAACTGCCGAAAAGTACCGTCTTCGGTGAAATAGGAGACATCCATTAAATCGTGATAGCGGCCTTGTTGGTAAAGTCGGATTAATAAAATTACTGGTAAAGGAACAATCATTATTAAAAGACAACCTAGTGTCAGCCAAGGCTGTTCAGCATTGCGGAAGATAGCTAATAAGCTAAAGAATGTTAAAAGGCTAAAACCAGCTAATATCCATGTAGTTTCGTAAAATGTGGGAATAATTGGGACAGGATGCAAGCGACGATAACGATCTACTAGCCAAAATAGCCAGCCGAAATAAGCGATCGCGATTCCGCCCACGCCAAACACTAACCAAAAACTGGTACCATAGCCACTAAGCAGCAGAAGTACAATCAAAGCCAACCATCTTGCAGCTTGTAACAACCAGCCAACGGGGGAAAGAGGTTCAGTAATCACCACGCGATCGCGCAGTTGGTTGTATGTTTCTAAATCGATGTCTGCTAAACTTAATAAGTCGCTGGTATTGCGAAATGATGCTATCATCCGACGACGAGCGATCGCATCCGCCTGAGTTGGACTAAAACCCAAATTAATCAAACTTTTTCGGGTAGCATTATTGATATTTATATCCACCAAACGATGGCTTAATTCCCACAATCGCAGTTTTTGTTTTGTATACTCCAACTGATTAGCGTCAGCGATTTGTTGCTGTTGACGGAAATTCTGTCCCAAATTCCGCAAAATGTTTTGATTACCCTGGGAAGTAGGAACGCGAAACATCTTGCCAATTTCGCCGGGATTGCCGAGAATTTTTGCTTGGTTAGAATTAAAAGTTAAACCAGGGACATTTAAAAAAGCCCCTTTAGCAAACCTTGTATCACTAAAATCGGCTTGGTTAAAAATGCTAGTACCACGTAAATTTACAGATTGGTTAAACTGCACCTCTCGAAAAATTACAGCTTGCTCAAAAATAGCTTCTGTGAGAAAAAGATACTGATGAAAATTCGCCTGAGTAAACTGTGCTGTATCAGCAAAGCGGACACTAGAAAAATCAACATTCCCTCGCCATTGCGCGTTATTAAATTTAGCTGACTTCTTAAAACTAGCTTCATTGAATTTAGTAGTATCCTCAAAAGTGCTATCTTGAAAATCAGCCTTTTCCTGAAATTGCGCTTTCTCAAAATTAACTTTATCAAAAAAAACACTCGTCTGAAAATTACTCAATTGCTGGAAATTAGCACCAGTGAAGCGCACAGAACGGCTAAATCTAGTTTCAGCCCAGTTAGTCGGTTGTAAAAAAATAGCATTTTTAGCATTCACCGGCTGAAAAAAGAAAGTATTTGGAAACTCCACTTCCCCATTAAAGCGAGTTTCCACCAAAGTTAAAGAACCACGAAAAATATTTATTTCACTAGATGCAGTCGGCTGACTTCCCAAAAGTGCGCGACAGTCCTTAGAATTAGGTAGAGCGATTCCTGCGGAGCGCTTCGCGATCGCTAAAGACTGCAAACAAACAGAACGCAAATGTGCAAGTTGTTCTTGTTCACTACTCGTCAAAAGAGGAGCATAGACACTTACAGACTGTTCACTAGATATAACCGGGGCATAGAGAGGAGTTCTCAAACCCAAATCGCTACCCACAAAATTACCCCGAATCAGAGAATTACTTAAATCTAAACCCAAAGGCTTAGTCCCCGACTTTTGTAACTCCTTTCGCAGCAACTGATAAAACTGATCACGAAATTCCGAATTTTCCGGTCGCAAATCAATCACCATCTCCCGTAAATCCACAGTCAAATTACCCTCACGGATAATCGGATTATGCAATCGTTCCTGCAACAACTCCAGACTTAAAGAAATGCGTTCTGGCTGGGTTTGGGTAGCCCCAGCAGGTGTAGAAAAGAAAAGCCATGTAACGCAGACATATACAAAAATCAAACGCAGAGATAAACATAATCTCACCTCCGCGTTCCTTTGCGCTGACCTCCGCGCCCCTTTGCGTTTAAAAAAAAATTCAATCACTCATCACTCATCAGCAAAACAACCTTACCAATCATCGCACCAGATTCCAAAACTTGATGCGCCTGAGCCGCTTCCGCCAAAGGAAACCGATGACTCACCCGAACTTTCAACTTACCTTCATCCATCCAAGTAGCACACTGTGCCAAAATTTCTGCATGATGCTTCAGACTCTCCTCCAAACCTTGCAACATCGGAGTCAGCATTAATTCTAACCCAATACGGAGATTACGTAATCTAGCAGCCTTCCAAACAGTATCAGCCTTTGGTTCCAGAATCGTCACAATATCGCCATATACGCGCACAGCCGGAAAAGTTTTGTGAAAGGTTTCGCCGCCAACAGTATCAAAAGCTAAATCCACACCTTCACCACCAGTCCAATTTAACGCCGCCTCGACAAAATCTGTTTCTTGATAAAAAATTACCTCATCAGCACCAAGTTCTTTGACAAAATTGGCCTTTTCCTGAGAACTCACAGTAGTGCAAACAAAAGCACCCTTAAGTTTTGCCAATTGTATCGCTACATGACCAACACCACCAGCACCCGCATGAATCAAAACTCGTTCCCCAGGTGCTAATCTTCCCCGTTCATACAAAGCTTCCCACGCAGTGATTAATACCAGAGGAGCTGCTGCTGCTTCCGCAAAAGAGACTGAAGCGGGTTTACGTGCCACAAACCTTTCATCCACAACAGTATATTCTGCATAATTACCCTGATGTGCGCCCAATCCACCATAGCAAAAATATACCTCATCACCCAAGCGAAACCTTTCAACACCAGCACCCACAGCTTCCACAATTCCAGCACCATCACAGCCTAAAATCGCCGGCATTTGTTCAGGGTAAAAAGTGCCTCGCTGACGGAGTTTTGTATCAATGGGATTCACACCAGCCGCTACTAAACGTACCAAAATTTCAGTATTTCCTAAAGGTAAAATAGGTTTTGGTACTTCCTGCAATTGCAAAACATCAGGATTACCTGCTGCTGTCATTAAAACTGCTTTCACAAATATTTCCTCCTAGATGCACAGTTATTTGCAACTTTAGCGCAATCAGGAGAACATATTATATGAGACATTTTCGATAAATAAATATAGAGACGTGAAATTTCACGTCTCTACAAGGGTTTTGGAAAAAGCATATTTAATTTCTAGAGATGTCTAATGGATGGGCGCAAAAGCTTACCCCCCTTCAGCATTGTAGACAAATTCACTATTTCTTATCTGAACTTGTCATACCTCTAGAAGCAATTTCCTTACCCAAAACTTCCACAGCTTTAGCAAATTGAGGGTCTGCTAGAGTCGCCAGTTTTTCACGCTGGTTCAACCACAATTCCCGACGCTGCTCATCAGATAAATCCACAGTCACATCGGGACTAACCCCTTGTTTATTGATATCTGTACCATTGGGAGTCATATATTTAGCAATTGTTACCGCTAAACCTGAACCATCTTCTAAAGGACGCACCGACTGCACTAAACCTTTACCGAAAGTTTGAGAACCCACCAAAACGGCACGTTTATTATCCTGCAAAGCTCCAGAGAGAATTTCACTAGCACTAGCTGATCCTTTATCAACCAATACCACCAGAGGTTTATTTGTCAAAGCACGACCCCTGGCCACTTCCCGTTCTTGTTCACCCCGGCGGTCAATAGTGGAAACAATTGTTCCTCTATCCAGCCACATACGAGCAATTTCCACACTAGAGAAGAGTAAACCACCTGGATTACCACGTAAATCCATAATATATCCGTCTACTCGTTGTCTTTCTAAATCTCTAATAGCGCTTTGCATTTCCCGGCTAGCATTGGCGCTGAACTGATTCAAGCGAATGTAACCGATTTTACCTGCTGGAGTTTGTTGTGTGGAATATTTAACTGGATGAATTTCAATGCGGGCGCGTGTGATATCAAACTGTTTTGGTTGACCTTCCCGTTCAACTGTTAATTTGATTTTAGTACCTGGCTCACCACGAATCAGGGATACTGCTTGGTTAGTATCCATCCCCTCAGTGCTTTTACCATTAATTTTTGTAATGATATCCTTCGCCAAAACACCCGCCTTAAATGCAGGTGTATCATCAATGGGCGAAATCACCACAATTTTCTTCGTTTCTTCATCTTGACTGATGGTGATGCCAATACCTGTGAGTTCCCCAGAGGTATCCACCTGCATATTCTTGAACTCTTCTGGGTCCATAAACCGGGTGTAGGGGTCATCCAGCCTTTTGAGCATTTCCCGGATGGATGTATAGGCATCTTGCTGACTACTGTAGGACTTACCAGCCACGTACTCCTGCCGCACAGCCTGCCAATCAACTTGATTAAAAGTACCGTCTACATATTGGCGCTGGACAATTTGCCAAACCTCGTCTACTAATTCTTTGGGACTTGCTTTAAATAAAGCCTGACCTCGCGAGTGAATGCCCAGGCTAGTAA
>REBL01000140.1 GCA_007692755.1 Nodularia sp. (in: cyanobacteria)
TTCGAGTTTGGTCTTCAGTTCCTTAGCTTTTAACTGCCAAGCAAAGGTAAATCGCTTATCTCAGATGTTGCCATCCTCTTCTGGTTTGCTGCAACAGTTGCACTCAGATTCATCTCAATATCAAGCCCAATTCAGCGAGCCAGAAAGCCCAATACTGCATCGGGGTAGTGGACGCAGAAACGCCATCGAAAAGTCCGACTGTCATGCTTAACCTCAAGTGAGGCTATCTCTTCGCGTCATCTCCTTTGTAGAGTCAGCAGTTGTCTAATTGTCAGGGAATCCATAACTGCTTCTCTAGCAGAGATATAAAATTCAAACTTTTGCGGTACATTTGCGGCAATCAGCACTGTTGCATCGCTAAATTTATTAAATTTCAATTATCAGGCGACGGCTTCACAGCCTTCGGTACGCGCATATTCCATGCAATAATGTGATGAAACGCTTATCTATAAAGAGAGTGACTCTGAAATTCAGAGTCACTTTTAAATCTCTAACCTAAACAGCTAAAACTTGCACAATCTGCCGATATTAAGGCATGAAAGTTTACTTTTTAGCTTCTGCAATGGGAACCCATTCAGTGTGGAATGTTCCTTCCTTGTCAAGACGCTTGTAAGTATGTGCGCCGAAGTAGTCCCGTTGTGCTTGGGTTAAGTTTTGGGGTAGGCGATCGCGACGATAGCTGTCAAAATAATCCAAAGATGCACTAAATGCCGGAACTGGAATACCCAGTTTTGCTGCTGTCATGATTACTTCCCGCCAAGCATCTTGTCTATCAAGAATAGTCTGCTTAAATTCGGGAGCTAGGAGCAGGTTAGGTAATGCGGGATTTTCGTTAAAAGCCTTCTTAATTTTATTCAAGAAGCCAGCCCGAATAATACAGCCACCTTTCCAAATCCGCGCCATATCACTCAGATTCAAATCCCAGTTGTATGTTTTGGACGCTGTATATAACAACGCCATACCTTGAGCGTAAGAACAGATTTTGGAGCAGTAAAGGGCATCGCGAACCTTATTAATAAAGTCCTTCACATCGCCATCAAACTTAGCGCTAGGGCCTGTCAGGCTCTTAGATGCTGCAATCCGTTCTTCTTTAATCGAAGACATAATCCGGGCATTAACTGCTGCGGTAATTGTCGGAATTGCTACACCCAATTCCAAAGCAGTTTGCACAGTCCAACGTCCAGTTCCCTTTTGACCTGCTGCGTCCACAATTAAATCCACCAAGGGTTTTTTGGTTTCAGGGTCAACGTAAGGGAAAATATTCGATGTAATCTCAATCAAAAACGAATTGAGTTCATCTGTGGTGTTCCATTGAGTAAACACGTCATGTAGCTGATTTGCATTTAATCCAGCCACATTTTTTAGCAAGTCGTAGGCTTCTGCAATTAGCTGCATATCGCCGTACTCAATGCCGTTGTGTACCATTTTTACATAGTGACCAGAACCACCAGGGCCAATATAGGTAACACAAGGGCCATCATCAACTTGAGCAGCGATTTTGTTGAAAATGGGTGATAGGTACTCATAGGAGCTGGGAGTACCACCAGGCATGAGTGAGGGGCCATTGAGAGCGCCTTCTTCACCACCACTGACACCCATACCCAGAAACCGCAGTCCCGCAGGTTCTAATTCCTGAGTACGTCTTTCTGTATCTTCAAACCAAGAGTTACCACCGTCAATAATGATATCGCCTTCATCTAGCAAAGGTTTGAGTTGGGCAATCACCGCATCCACTGGCTTACCAGCTTGCACCATCACCAAGATTTTGCGGGGACGTTCCAATGATGCGACAAATTCCTCTAGGGTAAAGGCGGCTTTGACGTTCCTTCCTGGCGCGCGCTGCGCCATAAACGCATCCGTTTTTTCTCTGGAGCGGTTATAAACTGCAATTGGGAAGCCATTACGCTCAACGTTAAGCGCTATATTTTCGCCCATTACGGCTAATCCAATCACACCAAAGCTTTGTAGTGTCATAAATTATTTTTGGCTAACTCTTGCAGATCCTTTTATCTTTAGGGTAGACCGAGATTTTCGCTTCTCTCCTAAAGAAGACCTTAAGACTTGAATAAACGGCAAAACAATTATAACTAGCACAAAGAATTAGTTATTGCAAATTTATCTTGAAAGCTGTGTAGGGAGTTTCCCAGAAAGGAATTTGAAGTAATGCAGTTTGGATGTAATATCTACTACATTAACGGATAAACACAGCTATACCCCAAAGCTTTAGGGAACTCTACCGCCAATGGGTGAGTTAGAGGCTGCTTTTAGATTAAGCTAAATGAGCAATTAAGTTGCAAAAATTGCAAAATTGTGAGAATTAGGAGACAGGAATTAGGAGTTATTCTTCATGCTTAACTCCTAATTCCCAATCCTTTGTCAAATAATGCAGTGCAGTAAGGAGTAACCAAAAAATGCTGGCATATATTCTAGCTTTTGTGGTCGGACTTGGTAGTTTAGCCATTTACATAGCAGCTTTCTTTTTTCCAGAAATCCACCGTAAGAATGATTTTATCTGGAGTGGTGTAGGACTTTTCTATGCCTTAGTTTTATGGGTGTTTGCGCCTCGCATTTCTGGAGGCTTGTTGCTTGGTCATGTAGCTAGCGTCGCTCTTTTGGTTTGGTTGGGCTGGCAAACTCTTTCTTTACGTCGCCAACTTACCCCACAAACAGAACAAACTCTAGTACCCAGTACTGAGACTGTCAAAACTGGCATTCAGGAGCAAATGACTAAGTTGTCCCTCCAGGATAAACTGGGGCAGGTACAACAAAGTCTGAGTAATATCTTTAGCGGCGCAAAAAACAAGGCACAAGAGAAGATAACCAAGGAAACGCCAGAAACTCCCAAAACGGAGGAAACGACTTCTGTAGCTCCTGAGAAACCTACTGTTGAGATTATTGATAAAACCACTTCCACAGCAGAAGCACCAGCAGAAGAAAAAGTTGCGCCCACTGCCACTGAATCTCAAGATGCGGAAGTCACTCCACCAAATGTCCCACCGACTGAAGTTGTAGCAGCAGCCCAGGCTGAGGGTGAGACTGAAGAAAAAGCACCGATTCCGGCTGAGGAAATTGCCCCGGATGCTGCACTTGCTCCTCCAGCAGAAGCGCCACCGGAAAAAATACCACCGAATAATAATCAAGCTGGTTGACTTGCATGAAACCCAGCGTTATTTACCGTGGCGTTGGGTTTTAGTTAATTTGTTCTAATTTGACTGAGCATCAATAATGAATTTCATGAAGCGATTTTATGAATGCTTTTGACTTGGCTGAGTCGAGCTGCAAATAACAGAACAGCCAAAATATCTTCAGATTCTAAATCGTCATAATCTGCCAATATTTCCTCAGTAGTCATGCCAGAACTGAGCATTTCTAGAATAAACTCAACTGGATAACGTAGTCCTCTAATGCAGGGTTTTCCGTGACAGATATGAGGATTCAGGGTGATACGTTGTAGCAGTGTGTCATCCATGCTGTGAGATACCCAAAAAAATGAGCATTATTTATCAGCATATCATCAGGAGCTAGAAAGTTAAACTAACATTCAGCCATTGAGCGATGATCGCATCATCTGGGATAATTTTAGCTCAATGAGGTCAGGCGATCGCCATTTTTTCAGCTTTTAATTTACGTAGTTTTTCTACAACTGGGTTGGGTTTGCGGCGTTGTTCTTCTCTGATGCGAGATCGCCCCACTCTATAACTTTTAACTCGATTTATCCTTATCTAAAGCTTCCTGGATAGCACGACGGCAAAATTCTGGAGGGTCTTCTTTTTGCTGTACCTCATCCTTCATTGTTTTGGTGATCCGCAAATGTAACCTTTCCGTCAATGGTTCATCTCTATCTGTAGTGAATGGTTTTAAGTTTTCTGGCTTACCTTTACTCTTAGTCATTTGTATAGAAATATGAATATAGCTTTTCTCCACGTGCCTACCAGTGGAGAATGTTTTTGTCGGTAGGTATCACTGTCTGGAAAACTTGTTACCTACCGATACCACTTTTTAAGAGAGGCAATTCTATTTTATGTTCACCCGCACCGAGTTAGAACTTTTGACCGTTCCCCAGTTAAAAATTCTCTGTAATCGCTACGGACTAAAATCTACTGGGAACCCTGGATACAAAACTAGCTACATCACCACCTTGATGGCATTCCCTGTACTGGCAATACATCAGCTAGAGGAGGGTAAAGGGTTAAAATCCCCGTCATTCGGTAGTCTACAGGAAATAGGTACGGCTTTGGATCAGATGGGTAATCCCACACCTGAACAGTCAGCACTCATCAGAATTTCTTTTGAGGGTAGAAGGATGGAGATACCTGCTAGGTATGACCAAGAAAAGCTATTGGCTGTTTACAAAGTTAAGCACCATCTAGAGGAGGTAATTAGCTTGCTGACAATTTAATTAACCTCAACAGAAGCCTCTCGCATACCCGGAGGGAGGCTTTGAAACATGATTGTAACATTCAATAAATCTAGAAATGCAACTGAGCGCAAGATTCACCCATTGAGCGATGGCGCAAAGCGCCCGCCAGAGGCGATCGCACATCATCTAGGATAAGTTTAGCTCAATGAGGGTAGGCGATCGCTATTTTTTCAGCTTTTAATTTACGTAGTTTTTCTACAACTGGGTTGGGTTTGCGGCGTTGTTCTTCTCTCATGCGATCGCCCCACTCTAGCCAATCTTTTATATAAGCATCTACTGCTTGCTGATGGTGTAAGTAGTAAAGAATAGTTGCATAAACTTGTTCTAAAGTCAATGAAGTGTAAGTTTTGGCAATCTCTTCTGGAGTTTTAGCACGGAAGAGGTAGTCAAACAAAATGGTTTCAATTCCTACTCGTGTACCCTGAAGCCGAATATCATCAGGCGCGAGAAAGTTAAAGTAGTCTTCAAGTTGCATAGTTAGCTGAGGCTAATAATATATATATTCCTTGATCGTAGCATTCAGCCAACTTGAGCGATCACGCAAAGCGCCCGCCAGAGGCGATAGCTGCGCTCGCCGAAGGCATCGCATTAATCCACTTCTAACTCACTTACCACCAAAATTCTCAACTCTGTTACTCGCTTCAAAGCCTGATCATTAGTCAAAAAAGCATCACAGTTACTTGTTAAAGCGATCGCTATCTGTAAAGCATCAGGTAACTGAAGGTTGTAAAGTGACCTTATTCTCGCAGCGTCTTGTGCAATAGCAGCATTAATATCCACAAAAACTACTTCATTACTGAGCAACACATCGAGAAAAGCTTGCTCTAAATCCGCTAAACCCGAACGTATAGCACCTACTAAACACTCAGACAATGTTATGGGAGATACTACTGCTGTCATACCAGTTTCCAATCGTTCAAAAATTGGGTCTACTAAATTCACAAACTGCGGATTGCGTTCTACAAAATAGATGACTGGCGCTGTATCAATAAATAGATGAGAAACTCCTACCAATGCCTCGCTAATCTTCATTCTTCTGCTTTTAACAAACCTTCCCGATGCTCATCGGCTTCTCGTCTAGTGTGAGAAACCCACTGTTGAGCATCTTTACCCAATAGCGGATAGGAGGCCATACCCTTTAAATCACTCCATTTGCGTTTTGACTGTGCTGGAATGACGTGCTTTTTCATCCGTTCTACTAAATACCCCATTACTGTCAATTGGTCTTCTGGGGTAAGTTGGTCAATTTCGCTTAACATTTTTTGAAGTGATATACTCATCAACTTCATCCCGATTAGTGAATATTGTATTGCCAGATCGTAGCATTTAGCCATTGAGTGATGGCATTATCTAGGATAATTTTAGCTTGCTTCCCGTAGGATATGAAATGAAACCCAACATTTATAGTATAAAAATGAGATTTGGTATTGGGTTTCGTTCCTCAACCCAACCTACATTTACCATCTGCGGACGCTTAGTAGTATAATTTTAACATAGGTTTTAATCCATAACTATATCTCTTTTGCAAAAACCACTTTGATGTCAGTATGAAAGTTGTATCTATTATTAACTACAAGGGTGGCGTTGGTAAAACCACTATCACCGCTAATCTAGGAACAGAATTAGCCTGTAGAGGGTATCGAGTGTTATTAATTGATGCTGATCCTCAGTGCAGTTTAACATTTTCTTTTTTTAACCCTTCCGATCAATTTAACGGGTTTGAAGGAAAAGAATTGACATTAAAAACATTTTTTGATTCATTAATAAAGCCTATTCCCAACCCCAACTCATTTGGTGATGTGAGGGTTAATCCAATTAAGATCAATAAAAAAATACAAGAACAGGGTGGAAAAGGTTCATTACATTTAATTGCTTCTCACTTAGAATTAATTGACATTGATATGAAACTCGCTGGTATCTTGGCAGGAGGAATTGACAGACATGAACAAGCATCAAGATACTTCAATTGTTTTAGTTCAATTTCTCAAGGATTAGAAAAATTAAAATCACAGTATGACTTTGTTTTAATTGACTGCCCTCCCAATTTCAATATTGTCACTAAAACATCTATAGCAGCTAGTAATTATATCTTAATACCATCAAGACCAGACCATTTATCAACATTAGGGATATCCTATTTGAAGACAAGTGTGATGAAGTTTGTCGATGATTATAATTACTATACAAAACAATCTAACATTTCAGTGATTGATCCTAAAATTATTGGAGTAGTATTTACAATGGTAAAAGTTCATACTGAGCAACCAATTAATGCTCATCAAAGATACATGGACAATGTTGTAAAAGAACAAAAATTAAAGATTTTTGATGCTTTTATTAGAGAAAATCCAACTACATTTTCAACTGCTTCAGAAAAAGGAATTCCTGTTGTTTTAAGTGCGTCTGCATCATCAAATATTGTTCAAGAACTTAAAGAACTGGTAGATGAATTTGAATATTTGATTAATTAGAACGATAGAAAATACTATGGATAATTACCAAATTAACAACGAAAATCACAATGAGCTTCCAAAGGAAGTAATTGAATTATTCGGAAAACAATGGATAAGGTTCAATGATGAGCAAAAAAATGATATTTTGCAAGGTAACGCTCAACTTAGGGTAAATTGTTTTTATCCAAAAGCTGTTAAAAAGAAAGATATTTCATCTCGTAAACCTATTGATAAAACTCGTCAAGATGAAAATTTAGACTATACTCAACTTTCACAAAGATTAGATGAGTTAAATTCAAGAGAAGAGGGAATAGACTTTTTAAAATCGTCTTTCTCTACAAAAAAATCTCTAGAGTCTTTTGCAAAATTTTTGAAAATCTCGACACAAAAGCAAAATCTACAAGAACTTAGAGAAAGTATTGTTTCTGCAACAATAGGTTATCGGTTAACAATACAGTTTATTGAAAAAAGAAGAAGACCAAAACTAGAGGATGAATTTTTAGATAAAAATGAAAAGATTCCTGATAATAATATTGAAGAAAATGATAATTTATCTATAAATCAACAAGCAGATAAGCATGAAATAGAATTATTTGCTACACAAATGGAGTCTCAACTTGAAAAAATTGAGGAAAATAGTGTAGTTGAATTTTATATTTCTATTGTTCTGGAATTGTATTTTCTTGTTCATATTGAGCTATTGCTTGTTCAATTATTTCATTATTCACATCTGTTAGATCAGATTTAGAATAAATTGTAGCGAGTATAATTACTTGAGCAGTTTTTAGATAATAAATTACTCTATATCCTCCACTTTTTCCTTTTTGAATATTACTATTTTTAACACGAACTTTGAAAACTTGATATTTAATTCCCGCAATTCTATCTCCAAGAATTTCACCTGCTTGTAGTTGATCAATTAAAGGTTGAATATCACTACGAATGGAACGATAGCGTTTAGCCAGTTCTCGCAAATCCTTTTGAAAACGAGGAGTAAGGGAAATTTCAATTAGTAGTGGTTCATTATTATTCTGCATCTATCCCTTCCCACATTTGTGAAAGGGGTATAGTTTTTCCACTTAATGCTTCTTTTATTCCCTGATTAATACCTTCAATAACAATTTCTGTAGGTGTTTCTTCAAAAAATGGATTTTTATCTAATTGCAAAATAGATTTTTGTAGCAATTGCAATGTATAAGTTTCCACAGAAAGACCTTGCTGTTGTGCTTCCTGTGTTAAATACTGTTCTAATTCTGGTGGTAAGCTGAGGATTAGTGTCATAAGTCTATTGTGAGTGACTTTATATATTGTAAACCTGTAAAAACCAAAAATTAAGCCCAAAATACCAATGTGTGATGTTGGGTTTCTTTCCGTCAACCGAACCTACGACTTATAATTGATCGGATAACCTGCACATATAATCTTAGGCATGAGACTGTGACAGAACCTGGAAGCTACAAAGATACGGTAAACTTACCCAAGACTAAATTCGATATGCGGGCTAACGCTATCAAGCGGGAACCTGAAATCCAAAAATTCTGGGCGGAAAATAACATTTACGATCGCCTATCCCAAGAAAACCCCGGCGAATTATTTATACTTCATGATGGGCCTCCCTACGCCAACGGCTCATTGCATATTGGTCATGCCTTAAATAAAATTCTCAAAGATATTATTAACCGCTACCAACTACTGCAAGGGCGTAAAGTTAGATACGTGGCTGGCTGGGATTGTCACGGATTACCCATTGAGTTGAAAGTTCTGCAAAAGATGAAGTCGGCAGAACGGCAAAGTTTAACTCCTTTAACACTGCGGGCAAAAGCCAAAGATTTTGCTTTAACTACTGTAAATGACCAACTAGAATGTTTTAAACGCTATGGGATTTGGGGTGATTGGGATCATCCTTATCTGACTTTGAAGCCGGAATATGAAGCGGCACAGATTGGTGTGTTCGGTGAGATGGTGTTAAAAGGATACATTTATCGTGGTTTGAAGCCGGTTCACTGGAGTCCTAGTTCTAAAACTGCTTTGGCTGAGGCTGAGTTGGAATATCCGGAAGGTCACACTTCGAGAAGTATCTATGCGGCTTTTCCCATTACAGGGCTGTCTGAGGCTGCTCAACCTGTGTTGGGTGAATTTTTGCCGGATTTGGGTGTGGCTATCTGGACTACTACTCCTTGGACGATTCCGGGGAATTTGGCTGTGGCGGTGAATGGTGATTTGAATTATTCTGTGGTGGAGGTGTCACGCAGAGGCGCAAAGGCGCAGAGAGAATATCTGATTGTGGCTACTGATTTGGTGGAACGTTTGTCTGCTACTTTGGATGTGGATTTAACGGTAAAAGCTACGTTTAAGGGGCAGGTTTTAGAACATACTACTTATCGTCATCCTTTGTTTGACCGTGAAAGTCCGGTGGTGGTGGGTGGTGATTATATCACTACTGAGTCGGGTACTGGGTTGGTACATACTGCACCGGGTCACGGTCAAGAAGATTACATTGTTGGTCAGCGTTATGGTTTGCCGATTCTTGCGCCTGTGGATGACAATGGTAATTTTACTCAGGAGGCGGGTGAGTTTGCTGGGTTGAATGTTTTGGGTGATGGAAATCAGGCGGTAATTGATGCGTTGACTGCGGCTGGTTCTTTGTTGAAGGAGGAAGCTTACGCCCACAAGTATCCTTATGATTGGCGGACGAAAAAGCCGACGATTTTCCGGGCGACTGAACAATGGTTTGCTTCGGTGGCTGGATTTAGGGATGAGGCTTTAAAGGCGATCGCTAGTGTAAAATGGATTCCAGCCCAAGGTGAAAATCGCATCAGACCAATGGTGGCGGAACGTTCTGATTGGTGTATTTCTCGTCAGCGTTCTTGGGGTGTACCCATTCCGGTTTTCTACGATGAAGCCACGGGGGAACCATTGCTGAATGAGGAAAGTATCAACCACGTCCAAGGAATTATTGCTGAGAAAGGTTCTAATGCTTGGTGGGAAATGTCGGTAGAGGAGTTATTACCAGAGTCTCACCGCAATAATGGCAAGTCTTACCGCAAAGGTACAGATACAATGGATGTCTGGTTTGATTCTGGTTCATCTTGGGCGGCTGTGGTGAAACAGCGTCCAGAGTTACGCTATCCGGCTGATATGTATTTGGAAGGTTCCGACCAACATCGGGGTTGGTTCCAGTCAAGTTTGCTGACTAGTGTAGCGGTAAATGGCATTGCACCTTACAAAACTGTCTTAACTCACGGCTTTGTTTTAGATGAACAAGGGCGGAAAATGAGTAAATCTGAGGGGAATGTGGTTGACCCCCAAGTGGTAATTAATGGCGGAAAAGACCAGAAAAAAGAACCTCCTTATGGTGCTGATATCCTGCGGTTGTGGGCTTCGTCGGTAGATTATTCTTCTGATGTGCGTCTGGGTGGTAACATCATTAAGCAAATGAATGATGTTAGAGGCAAGATTCGCAATACAGCGCGGTTCTTGTTGGGTAGCTTGCATGATTTTGACCCGGTAAAGGATGCAGTACCTTTGTCAGATTTGCCAGAACTTGACCGCTATATGTTACACCGGATGAATGAGGTGTTTCAGGAAGTTACAGCAGCTTTTGACAGTTTCCAATTCTTCCGCTTTTTCCAAACTGTGCTGAATTTCTGCGTGGTGGATTTATCCAACTTCTATCTAGATGTTGCCAAGGATAGATTGTACATCAGTTCCCCGGATGCTTTCCGCCGTCGCAGTTGTCAAACGGTTTTGCAAATTGCTTTGGAGAATTTAGCACGAGCGATCGCACCTGTTTTGTGTCACACTGCTGAGGATATCTGGCAATTTATCCCTTACGAAACACCATGCAAATCAGTGTTTGAAGCTGGTTGGTTGCAGGTAGATGAAAAATGGCGTAATCCTGAATTGGCAGAATTTTGGCAACAAATCCGCAAAATTCGTGATGATGTGAATAAGGTTTTAGAACAAGCCAGGGGAGAAAAAATGATTGGTTCTTCCCTAGAAGCAAAAATCTTGCTATATGTCAAGGATGAGCAATTACGTTCTGCGGTAAAAACTCGAAATCCGGAAATTGGTAATGGTATCGATGAACTGCGCTATCTGTTTATTACGTCCCAAGTGGAAGTATTAGACTCTGCGGAAGCATTGCAAGGTTTGAAATATAATTTGCAGTCTGATAGCTGGGGAATTGGGGTCGTAGATGCAGAAGGGAAAAAGTGCGATCGCTGTTGGAATTATTCTACTCATGTGGGAGAATCAGCAGAACATCCCTTGCTGTGTGAACGCTGCATTCCCGCATTAGCCGGAGAGTTTTAATTAAATACAGAACCTCACCCCCACCCCCTCTCCTTGGTAAGGCTATCCATTACGAGGACTTTAGCCCTGCTTTTCAAGGGGGGTTGGGGGGATTGCCTACGGCAGCTACGCGAACAAAACCTTAACTGAAAAGCATCGGGGTAGGGGTGTGATCAAAATTTATTGTCTTTTTTATAAATTTAGACCTATCTTTTTTGACTATAAGTTGCTGTATCCTTGATTTAATCAGCGTTTGAGGCTAGTTATTCACTTCGTCAGTTTAAATCCATAACAAACTATTCCAGTTAAAGGAAGAAACGGTTATGAAAATGCAAGTATTGTTAAGCCTTGCCTATTCTATTTCTCTGTTAGCTTCAGTCACGTTGCCAGCTAGCGCTCAACTTTTTCCGATGCAGCCCACTGGGCAATCTCAAACCCAAGCAGTCAGTGAAGATGTGACAATTCCTCAAGATACAGCAATTATTGTCAGATTTCCAGCATCTGTGACTATTGATGTTGGGCAAAACAAGGCTTATCCTCTCACGGTTCCTTTAACTGATGCTATTGAAGATAATCAAGGTAATATTATAGTACCTAAAGATGCCCCTGTAACTATTAATCTCAAACCTACAGAAGGGGGTGCGAAAATTGTAGCTAAATCTTTGGTCATTAATGGTCGGATTGTTTCTATTCAAGCATCGAGTCAGATAATTCCCGGTACTACTATTACTTACAAACGAGCTAATGACAAAGCTGTGGAAAATAGTTCAATTTGGGGTCAATTGGCTGGGGATACTTTGGGATTTTTCAGTCAAGGTGATCCAAAACAGTTTGACCGGGGTGCAATGCTGGGTAGCATTGTGGGGTTTATCACTGGCTTAGGTTCGGCAGAAAATACCCGTGTTGTACAGATTCCCCAAAGTAGTACTTATGTCTTATCGCTTGAAGCTCCCATCAGCTTGTCTACTCGCCGCTAAAATGATAGCCTAAGAAATAGCTGTCGGCATGGGATTGAGTATTGTTAAATGAAAATTGTGTCGGTGTTCAGCTTGCAAATAGCGCTCTTGCAAAGGTTGCCATTGCTGCCATAACTGATAACGATTTTCCTTTAATAAAGTAGCAAGTGTGGGCAGAGAAGCATCAATTTCTGACTTGAACACATTCGCCAGCCACTCACCCATAACTACACTATCTTGCATACTTCCTAATATGTCTTGGATGCTTTTGACTTCGGCAACATAAGCTGCGTAAGATTCACCATATAAGTCACTAAATAATTCCATTTGGTAACGCACGCGTTTGGCTTGTTTGCGTAAATCATGAATACTTTCGCCTTGAGTTGTCAATTCTTGTTCTATGTTCTGTGGTTCCCAATTTGTGCAAACTTCTACCTCGGAATCGACGATATTAGTTCCTGCTAGCCACCCCGGATGTAATAAAAGACTACTCACTTCAGGTAAAAGTAAATCCGGTAGCACTTGTTGAATTGGTAGCGATGCCAAAGGCTGATAAATGGGTTTATCTAACCAGACTGCCAATGCTTGTTTCAGAGATTTGTAATCTTCACCTTTTAATGTTGCCTGCGTCTTTGATAATGCCTTTTCTCGTTGCTTATCTAAAGCATTGAAAGCTGTGTGTAAAACTTTTTGTTCTTTGTGAGGTAACTGTGGCTGGTAATGGGTTTCTAAGGTTTCTTTGAGTACATCTGTATCTCTGAGATTGCCAAGACGACGAGCAATTTTACCGATTTTTTTATTGCTGGCTGGCTGCGGTATATTCAGTAATAAATTAAAACTATTGATTGCAGTCCGTAGGCGACGCATCCCGACTCGCATTTGATGCAAGGCTTCCGAGTCTTCATCTTTCTTAACTTGTTTTTCCCATTTCAAGGTTTTCTTGAGGTGTTGTTGAATTGCTTGGTAAGCATAGTCTTTGAGACTTTTTACTGGGGGTTTTATTGCTAATGTCATAGTTTACAACTAAATACTTAGTCAACTGATTGTATACTAGCATTAGTGAAAAAAAATCGATTCAGCTAGGAATATAAAGACCCCCAACTTTTTGAATAAGTCAGGGGTATTAGCCTGTTTTTTGGTTGCAAATCAAAGAGTTCCACTTTGTACGCTGTTCTCCCAATTCCTCATCAAAGAATTTGCAGCAAATCAGCAAAGCCGTAGATACTAATTAAAAGCAATAATAATGCTGTGTATTGGGTAATTCGTCTTTGGGGTGAGGGAGCGATGGTCGCTTCCCGGACTAAGATAGAAATAGATGCTCCTACTACCAAGCTCAAACCCAAGACTAAATAAGGCCTATCTGGTAAAATTATCGCTATGCTCAACATGGCGATCGCTAGCATCAGCATCAATAACTCCACAAACCGGGGTGGGTTGTGTTGGCTAGCTAAAATAAAACTGTTCAACCAAGAGTTCCACAATCTCATAATTAATCTGAGTGGAGACGCGATGAATCGCGTTTGGACAAGAAAAAAATGCTGAGTTATGAAATAATTGTTCATAACTCAACCCTAAAAATTATTAACCTCTAGCCCCTAACTTTTGACCTACGCCATTTTTTTGTGCCGCATCATCTTCTGGTAGTTCCACACCAAAAACCCGCGCAAAAGCTTTTTGTACCTTGTAGCCAGTATCAATGGACTCCAAGGGGTCTTTTCGCAGTCTATGACGCAGACATAAAGTAATCACACGTTTGATATCATCAACAGTGACTTCGGTACGACCTTCAAATGCGGTTAATGCTTTGGCGGCGCGGTTGCTAACAATATCACCACGCAAACCATCGACATCTAATTCTGAACAAATTTCGGAAATTTTGACTCGTTGGTCGTATTCAAGTTTCACTTCTGGTAACAAATTCTGAGCATTGACAATTTTTTGTTGCAATGCTTCTTGTTGAGGTTTGTATTTTTCCAGAAATGCGGGAGGATTTTGGTCAAATTCCGCCCTTTGTTCCACAATCTGTACTCGTAAAGCTGGTTCTTTGACAGTGCGGATTTCGGCGTGCATCCCAAAGCGGTCTAGCAGTTGGGGACGCAGTTCACCTTCTTCGGGGTTACCAGAACCGACAAGTACAAAACGGGCTGGGTGACGAATAGAAATACCTTCGCGTTCTACAGTATTCCATCCACTGGCGGCGGAGTCCAGTAGTACGTCTACTAGGTGGTCGTCTAGCAAGTTGACTTCATCTACATAAAGAATGCCTCGGTTAGCCTTAGCCAGCAATCCCGGTTCAAAGGCTTTCACACCCTCAGATAAAGCTTTCTCAATGTCGATAGTGCCACACACCCGGTCTTCTGTAGCCCCCAATGGCAGGTCTACCATTTGGACTTTTTTGTGATCTATGGGAATTTCCGCCCCTTGTTCTACCATTTGGCGAACTTCATCACTCATCACGTCGGGGTCGTTGGGGTCACTGTTGAAGGGGTCATTGGCAACCACGGGGATTTCTGGCAATAAATCAGCCAGCGCCCGGATAGTCGTGGATTTGCCGGTACCGCGATCGCCCATAATCATTACACCACCGATTTTGGGATCAATCACGTTCAACAGCAGCGCCAGTTTCATTTCTTCCTGGCCCACAATTGCCGTAAATGGGAATACCACGCGACGCGCACTTGCCGGGGATTGAGCAGTTGGAGTCACTAAATTACCTTAACAATATTTTTCTGATTACAATTTCTTATTGTGCCACAGTTAGGGGGTGGAAGCACGGGCAACAGGGGGTTAGCTTTAGCGCTAAAGCGCAACTACGAGCGAATTCGGCAGATGTGCGTTCTAGGCAATTACGCTAGTTTGAGTGCATATTGAATTAATTTAAACAGCCCTTTTCGATGAATCAAAACCTCAGTGTTACTCCCACCCAAGAGTTACCCACTCATAAACATCCCCATGTTACCGAACCACATTTATATCTGAAGTTAGTAATTATCCTCAGCCTAGAAGTGCTGCTGGCTATACCTTTGGGTTTAGTTTTAGTTAAGTTACACGTCGGCGGAATTGCTTGGATATTTGGTGGACTTGCCTCTGGTGCAGTAGTTTTACAAGGATGTCGGATTTTATATCAGTATTATCCTAAACCTAATCGCCGGGCGAGAAAGGTGGGAATGGCACTTGTCGGCTTGACTGTGGGTGCATCAAGTAGCAATAGCGATTTGACCAGTCTGGCTGCTGATATTCCTATATTTATTTTTCTGACTTTATTTTTACTGCTGTGTGGTAGTGGCATTGGCTACCTATACTCACGCTTGAGTAAAACTAATTTATTAACATCAATGCTGGCGACAGTTCCGGGCGGTGTGGGAGTTATGGCATCTATTGCTGCCGATTACAATCGCAATGTCACCCTTGTAGCTTTAGTTCAAGCAATTCGCGTCACTTCTGTAGTATTACTGATTCCGTTAATTGCTCGGACATCAGTTGACCATGTTCTCAGCTTGCAAATGTTACCTGTGACAGATGGATTACTGAGTTTTGATCTATCTCAACTAGGATTACTTGCTTTAGCACTGGTAATTACCACATTAGTAGTTTTTCTGGCGGGATTATGTAAAATGCCAGCTGCGGAGTTTTTTGGTGCATTAGTAGTTGGTCTAGCTTTTAATTCTTTGCTGCACTTGCTACCTGTGTTAGGTGATGTTAATTTTAGTCCACCAGTATTCATCAAGTTATTAGGTCAACTGCTGTTGGGAATTACCATTGGTGAGTATTGGGGAGATAAACCGAATATTGGCAAAAAGGCTGTAGGTTATGCTTTTATGTCTGTAGCTATGACTCTCGTAGCGGGTGCGATCGCTGCTATGCTGGCCATGCAATTAACTTCTTGGGACTGGTTAACTTGTTTATTAGTGACAGCACCAGGAGGAGCGCCAGAAATGATTCTTGTATCACTGGCATTAAATCATAATGTAGAAATTGTCACAGCTGGTCATTTAGTACGACTCATTGCAATTAATAGTTCCCTACCACTATGGATATTTTTGTTTAGTCGTCTTGACAAGCAATTATCAGAGTCTGTTTAGTTACCCAAGATGTTCCTGGGAATGAGGTAAATTATTCCCAATGCCCAATGTCCAAAGTCCTATTTTTGAACTATTTTAGACAACACTTTCTCTAATTCAGTTCAAAAGGAGACAGGAGATGGTTGCCCAAGTTCAAGAATTGGATGCCCAGCAATGGGTGAAAACTCGTTCTTCCCTTGACCCTACTCAATCTACATTCCTGACCTGGACAGGTAAAATTTACAGTTTTATCCCTGGAGAGAAAAGAAAACTACTGTTTAAAATGTCGGGAGTTAGCGTGAGTAGATGCATTCCCACAGCAGAGGATAGCTGGGATTTTACTTCTAGAGAACTGACTTACTACCTAGACCCACAAACAAATGAGATTCTACGGCACTGGGAGAACCCCTGGACAGGCGAAACAATGCCTGTGATCCACATTGCTAATAATCCCGTGCAGGGGCAGTTTCAAGGCAAATTTCCCGCACAAGTCGAGGGAGATACCACAACTTTTGTTTTTGATATTTTTCCCACATATCCTAATCTCCTAGCAGAAGATCCCAAGTTTGCCGAATACAGTCCATATGCAATTTACCAAGCCACGGAACTATTCAAATTAGCTGTGCCAACAGTAGATTTATTTAACCCAGAACTAGCTTCAGTGTCTCAACTCAGACTCGGTTGGGATAGAATTGGTCAATGGTTGCCCTGGATGAAAATGGGCAATCGCTCTGGTTATCTCATTTACAGTGCTTCGGGAAGTAAAGTAAATGGTTTCACAGAATTACCTCAATTGCTTCAGAATGAAATTAATACCCGCGTTCCTCTATATAAGCAAGCTCCAAAGACTTTTTTAGATGGGGAGGATATGACCTCTTGGCTGTACTTCCAAAAACATTTTCAGGCGTACTTGGCGGGCGAAATTTTCCCGCTTCCCGAAGCAGAGGAGTTGTAATTCGTAATTCAGAATGAGCTTAAAATTTCTGCATATTTTTACTTTTGGGGTCGAAACCTCTAGAAAACTGGGTGCTTTCATCATAGTAAGCCCCACTCAGGTCAGCACCATAAAATTTGGCTAAATTGAGTTTTGCTCCCCGAAGATTTGCCTCTCTCAATTTAACGCCAGACAAATTAGCTTTAGTTAAGTTGGCTTTGGCTAGGTTAGCTTGACTCAAATCTGCTCCCCAAAGTTTGGCTTTAGCTAGGTTAGCTCGACTCAAATCTGCTCCCCATAAATTGATTCCAGGCAAGTAGGCGGCAATTAGCTTGACTCTACAAAGGTTTGCGACGGGAAAATATCTCTCTCCTGCTTGATAACGTCGGATTAATTCCTTAGCATCCATGAGTTTCATTCACTTTTTTCAATAAACAAAAAGTCATCTCTTCCCACTCCTGGTTTAGCTCCGCAAAGGTTTTAAACGCAGAGGGGCGCGGAGGAAAGCGCAAAGGAACACAGAGGAAATCCCAAGTTTTTTTCGTGATAAATTAATTAATTTCTCCTCAGAGACACCACTTCAAAATCGAAGGAACCAATCAGACGGTTATCGATGTAAACCTGGATTTGATGCTTACCCCCAGGGTCGCCAGGAACCATTGTCCAAAAATTCTCAATTTTGCCATCAAAAGTGACTTGTGTTCGGGTGGTGACAGCTTCAATGCCATCAGATGATAACGACAAACTTTCACCATCATCTGTAGCCCAGGTTTCAGGAGGTTTTGGTAATCGCAGAACTTCTCGCCATGTCACTTTACCTTTGTAATTCTTCAGTTGAATCCGCCACCCGTATTTACCACCCTGATACAGTACTACTCTGGTGGTAGGAGTAAAGTTACCTTGGCCTTTGGAATCAACTCTCAGCACTCCAAATTCAGCTTTACTGGCGGTAATCGGTTTAGTGTTGCTTAACTGAGAGATTGACTGAGAAGACGCGATGCCATTACCTGCTAAGGAAGACAAAGCTTGAGAAGCTATAAACCCAGTTATCAGCAAAGAAGAAGTTACTACAATCGTCGCAGTCCATTTTCTCATTAGCACAGCAAAATTTTTTGGTCAGTTACTGGTACATATTCCATAAATTTAATCGGCTTTCCGGGTTGAGGCAATATTCATTGGTCATCAGTCATCAGTCATTAGCCCTTCGGCTACACTTCCTCTCAACCGTCTACCAAATTCCAGAAGTAGCCATCCGGTGCAACAAAGGAAAAACTTTTTTCTCTAAACTCATTTTCAACGATTTTAGTATACTTAAGGACTGAACTGGCTTGAATGCGATCGCAATATTCTTGTAGATTACGCGCCCGATATGTATAAAGTGAAATTCCTAAACAGCCGGGTTGCGATGCCTCAAAGCGGGATTCTAAATTCATCGCTTCTGGAAATCGAATGATGTAAAGTCTCCCACTGCGCGCAGCCATTAAGTCAGACTTGGAGGAACGAGGGTCGTCAAAGGCAGTGACAATAAACTTTTCTCCCGGTTTAAGGTCAAACATTTCTCGTCCGGCTGGTGAAGATTCATAGCTAGTTTCCACATCATCCCGGACACGCAACAAACCTAAAACTTCTTCATAAAATTTTAGGATTTGCTTACTATCATCCTGAACAATCATGCCCATGTGGGTAAACTGGCTGGTTTTAAAAGCAGCATTATGGTTGATTTGTCCGTAATCTGGCAATGTATAGCCAAACCTTTGAAATAGAACTTGTCGAGCTAAGGGTTGCAGTAATAACATTTCTCGCACTCCCACTGTCGCATCTGTAAAAGGTCGGCTTTTTCGCTCTTTGTTGTAGATGACTTCCCAGTGAGGATTGGTATATCTAATCGCCCAACGTCCGGCTTTGGCATCTTCTGCATGATTTAAAATGGTTAAAATATCAGCAGTTAAAGTTGTCGCCCAGCGATTTCCCTTGACTTTCATCGACGCTAACCCTAATCCCTGATTCGTGGGCTTTTGCCACACCATCAATCTAATCAAACCATGATCTGCATTTTGGTGGTAAAGGCGAATCGAACGTAAAGAAGAATTCACGCCATATAATTGATAGGCTGCATCTGCGGGTAATTCACCCACTTGTCCGATGCGATAGCCAAATTGCTCCCAATATTGAATTGCAAAAATTGGGTCTGGAATACCAATACATACTTCATATATACCTGCAATTGCAGTTTCTTTCCCCTGAGACATACAAATTTTTGTTTTAGGTTTTAGATTGGGTATTAACTAGACTAAACTGGTCAACATAAATTCAGCTTTTACCAAAATATTCAAGTTTGTTGGTAAATTAAAATTTTATCAACAAAGTGCAAAGTTCTCTAGGATTTGATAATTGAAGAAACTCCATAAGAGGTTGCATATGTCGAATTAGTTAGGCGATTTAAATCTTGCATAACTTCTGCGGCGGTTTGATAGCGATCGCTAAAATAATAACGTACCATTTTATCTAAAATTTCCGCTAATTCGTCGCTAACTTCTGCTGTTTGTCGCCACATAATATTACCTGTATCTGGGTCTGGTTTAAGTTCATGGGGTGGTATTCCAGTCATAGCTTGTATAGCGATGATTCCCAAGGCGTAAATATCACTAGACAAGCGAGGATGCCCGGCAAATTGCTCTGGTGGTGCATAACCCCGTGTCCCAATGGCGACAGTTGCTAACTCTGTTTCTTCGCTATTTTGCGGTTGCATCAACTTGACTGCACCAAAGTCAATTAACACCAGCCGATTATCTTCAGAACATCTAATAATATTAGTTGGTTTAATGTCACGATGAATTATCCGATGTTCATGCACAAATACCAGTACTTCTAGAACACCCTTGAGCATATCAATTACAAACGATTCATTCTGTACAACCTGCACAGGTGATAATTCCTCATTCAGGGTATGTCCAGAAATGTATTCTTGAATTAAATAAAATTCTTGATTATCTTCAAAATAAGCTAGCAGTTCGGGAATTTGCCGATGTTTTCCCAACAATTCTAAAATTTCTGCTTCAGTATTAAATAACCTTCTAGCAACTTCCAAAAACTTTGTATCTCGACGTGCTGGCATTAATTGCTTAACTACGCATATAGGATTACCCGGTCGCTGAGTATCTTTTGCTATATAAGTCCGACCAAATCCCCCAGATCCTAAAATTTTTGATATTTGGTAACGTCCACCCAAAAGCAAATCACCAGTTCTCTTTTCTGGGATTATGGGTGTGGATGTAGAGTGAATATGTAAGTCATTAATTGCTGTAGTTTTAGTGTCTTCTAACAGAATATTTAACTGTGCAATTGCCTCCTGTTGTTGTTCAATTTGTAACAATATGACCTTTGTTTGTTGCTGATTCTGGTAGGTGGTATAAATCATCGTACTCAACCCACTCAAAATTAAACCTATGGCTGGGGGAATTACGGGTATCCAACCAGCTTGGAAAAATACTACTGTGCAAATTATTACCAATCCAGCTAAACTTGCACCTCCCACAACTAACAACAACAAAGGATGTCGCGCTCGCCACCCGATAATACTGCCTATGATTGCCCAGCCACCCAGCCACAGGATTTCCCACCCTTCACTCCAGTACCAAATCAGGGGTCGTTCATCCAGAACTGTACTGAGAATCTGACTAGCTATCTGTGCATGAATTAAGACCGGAGGGGTTCTAGATGGTTGGTTAGGCGCAGCGCTATAAGGTGTACTTAACCCAGGATTAACACTGGAGGCAGTTGTGCCGATAATTACTAACTTGTCTTTGACTAAATTGGGGTCGAGTTGATTGTTAAGAACTTGTGTCAGAGTGACTTTTTGTGCTAAACGCTCAGTATGGCGATAATTTAAAAGTATTTGGTATCCTGCCGCATCCAGCCTTTTATAGCTACCGGAATTGGCTTTGAGGGTGGAAAAGTGAGTTTTACCGATAGAGAAATTATATTGGTCAGGAAAGTCGAGGGAAAAACCCAATTTTTCTAGATAATTAATCGCCAATCTGGCAGCAAATGAGAAAGGAGTTTTACATTTGTGATCTTGAGAGTGGGCAAATAACAAACTGCGGCGGATAATTTGGTCTGACTCGTAATCAGGAATTAAATCCTTAAAGCCTAAATTATCTTCAGAAAAATTAAGTGGTGGGGGAATTTCTAGTCTGTCTATGCTACTGAATAAGCAAGTGCTAATCACCTTTTCTTGACTTTGCAGATTTTCCGCCAAGTCTTGCTGATTTGCTCGGTTAAAATGGAGACCGATCACACTGGGTTGGTAGGATTCTAGTTTAGCTAATAGCTGATTGATTTTGGCATCCGGTAAAGGCCACTGCCTTCCTTCTAAATCCTCTTGAGTAATTTCTACTAATAATATACGGGGATCGAGTGGTTCCACAGGACGCGATCGCAGCATTTGATCATAAGCTTTTAACTCCCAAGGCTGTAACCATTTCAGTTCCCGTACTCCCCATAGCAAAGCTGTCACTCCCAAGCTGGTGACCAAAATCACTTGTAACCAGTGTGTGTGGGGAGAACTATCAGGGTAAGTCTTGTCTTTGGTCAACGCAGCTCGAAGTTTTTCTAAAATTCCACTAATCACGGCGTTGCGGCAGTAGCTTAAATTTGGTCAATGTTACCAACCCGGAAGGAAATGACCGAATTGATGTTGATTAGCTTTTAACTCAAACTTTATTTAATTTAGCAAAATTTAGCCATTTATTAGCTGCTTCTGAGCGATGTCTTTGATTTGGTTGTCAAAACGAACTATCTCAAGTGACAGTAAGGAAAGATCCTGCTGTTTACCGAGTGACTTATGCTGCAAAAAGACATCAACACTCTACAACACGAGAATATGGGGATGCCAAAGGCAATGGCCATCGCCCAAGATCAAAAAAAAGCCACTCCAGAACAAACACCTTCTGATTGCCTTTTATCAGCCACAGCCACAGCAGCCACAGCATTATTGACAATAAACAACTTTGATCAAGCAGTTAATACAGCACTGCAAATTATTGGGGAAAGTTTGGACTGCGATCGGCAAAGCCGCGCCGAAGGCGATCGCGTGACGGTGATTGAAAATTTTGAAAATCCATCTAATTTAACAGTGCCGCACTGGAGGGTTTTATACGAATGGACTTCCTGTGAGACTGTATCGCAAATCTCTGATCCTGATTTAGCTCAAGGAACTTATACCGGAATCGAAGCATGGTATGAGCATTGTCGCCAAGGTAACAGCATTAGTTATTTACTGGAGGAAATGCCGGAACCATTTCGCATTCAACAAGCCGCAATTGGTGTGAAAGCGTTACATGGTGTTCCCATTTTTGTAGAAAATCAGTATTGGGGCGTAGTTGGTTTTGACGACTGTCGTGCAGCCAAGCAGAGAAATCCTGCGGAACTAGCGGTACTAAAAACTGCTGCCGCTTGTATTGGTAGTGCTATTCAGCGTCAACGTAGCCAGAAAAGTTTACTCCAAGCTGAACAAGCACGGGTCGCAGAACTAGCAACAGCCAACGCCTCTTTGCAACAACGAGATCGCCTACTTTCTGTAGTTGCCCAAATTACCAAAGATTTGTTGAAAAATGAGGATATTGATGTTGCAATTCCAACTGCCCTGGAAACTGTGGGAAAATTAGTGAAGATGAGTCGTGTTGTGCTGATTTTAGAACATCAAGATCCATCCACCCAACGGCTAAAGCACTGCGTCATCTATGAGTGGGTTGCAACAGGAATAGCAGACCATGATTCTGTGGGGATGTCTGTCATGGACAATGATAATTTCCAAGTAATGATTCAACCACTTTATCAAGGTCAGTCTATCTGGCGGGTAATAGAGGAGTTACCTGTTGTTACACGATGGCAATTTGAGAAACTGGAAATCAAATCTACAGGTGTTGTCCCCATATTTATCGAGGGAACCTACATCGGTTGTGTCGGCTTTGATGATTGTGTCACTCCCCGTCAGTGGAGCCAACAGGAAATAGACGTACTCACTGCTGCGGCTGAAAGTATTGGAGCCGCATTACACCGTAAACAATTGGTAGAGTGCCTAATTGCCGAACGCGCCAGAGCAGCTGAAGAAAGAGCCGCCGAATTGTCCAAAGCCAATGAAGCACTACGAGGCTGTGTGAATCGATTGGCAGATCAACCGAACTGCGAGACATTTTGGGAACATATTCTTTTAGAAGCCTCCGCTCAAATTAATTCCTATGCCGCCGCTTTATTCCTCTACGATGAGTCATCCAACACACGAGTCATGAAACGATACGTGCGAGAAGGAAAAGTGCTTCCCATCAAAACAACTCCCGAACTAGCACAATTTAAAACATCTATTCCCGGAGATATCGCTTCTTTTTGGGAAACAGCACTTTTTAGAGGTGAAGCTGTCTTCTTTAATTTGGATGACTGCGATCACAAGATATCTTCCCAGATTAACTGGCATCACCATCAAGGGCATCGTTCCATTGTCCGTGTACCATTAATTTTAGGCGATCGTCACCTGGGATTTATCGGGTTTTGCTTTCGGGAACCTAGAAATGAATTACCCGAAAATATGGAATTAATTATGGCATTGGCACAGCAAGCCACCTTAGCAATTCAGTTAACCAATTTAGCCGAGCAAGGTCGCCAAGCCGCTATTTTAGAAGAACGTAACCGCATGGCGAGAGAAATTCATGATACTCTAGCCCAAGCCTTCACAGGTGTAATTATCCAGTTAGGTGCTGCTTCCAGAATCATCACTAATGAATCGCCAGATGTGCAAACCCATATCAATCAAGCCAGGGATTTGGCGCGTGAAGGATTAGCTGAGGCTAGGCGCTCTGTCAACGCTCTACGTCCACAAATATTAGAAACTAGCAATCTACGCAAAGCTTTTAACCGCCTAGCAGCACAAATGTCTGCTGCCATTGATACTCAAATCGTCTGCACAGTCATGGGGGAAGTATACCCATTATCGGTAGACCAAGAAAATAATTTGCTGCGTATTGGACAAGAGGCATTGACAAATGCCGTTAAATATGCAGAAGCTAGTGAAATTCAGATTGAACTAGTGTATAAACCCACTCAATTTATTCTGCGGGTAAAAGATAATGGGCAGGGATTTGAAATGGATAGTTTATCTATGGTGCAGGGTTTTGGATTGGTGAGTATGAAAGAACGTTGCGATCGCATTAGTGCAAACCTCACTATCCAAAGTATCCCAGGAAAGGGGACAGAAATCATGGTATCAATTACTAATTCGTAATTCGTAATTTAAGAGGGTACAAGTCCTCAGTTATGTTGACTCACAATATTCTGATTCGCATCTTAATTGTTGATGATCATCCCGTAGTCCGTCAGGGTTTAGCGGCGATGATTGACCGGGAGTCAGATATGGCAGTTGTCGCCCAAGTGGATAATGGACATGAGGCTGTTTTAGCATTTCGCCAACATCAACCTGATGTGACTTTAATGGATTTGCGAATGCCAAATATGGATGGAGTTGCTGCTATTACTGCCTTATGTGCCGAGTTTAGTAACGCCCAAATTATTGTTGTGACTACCTACGACGGTGACGAAGATATCTATCGGGGATTAAAAGCTGGGGCTAAAGGTTATTTACTCAAGGATGCCGAACCAGATCAACTACTAGAAGCCATTCGGATTGTTAATTCTGGGAAGAAATATATTCCTGCTTCAGTCGGAACCAAACTAGCCGAGCGAGTCGGTAGTCTACAACTGAGCAAAAGAGAGTTAGAAGTAATGCAGCTGATAACTACTGGTAAAAGCAATCAAGAAATTGGTGCAGCATTGCAGATATCAGAGGGAACTGTCAAGTACCATGTTAATAATATTTACAGTAAATTGGGAGTAAGCGATCGCATTCAGGCAGTAATTACAGCCCTGAAGCGGGGAATTGTTAACCTCCAGTAGAAATCTAAAATCCTATTATGACCATCGCCGAGCAGATTTATGCACTCGTCAACTCTCTTCCCCAAGACCAAGCCCACGAAGTTTTAACTTTTGCAGAATTTATTCGGGCTAAGTACCTCAAAACCAATCAACCCATTGATACAGTAGAGACAGTTCCTTGGGCAGAACTTGTTTATTCCCTTGCTGGAACTTGGAAAGATGATTTTCCTACCCTAGAAGAAATTCGTGCCGAAGCTGGGCAAGATATCCTGCGGGAGAGCCTTTAAATGTACGTATTGGACACTAATACCTTAATCTACTACTTTAAAGGTCAAGGACAAGTTGCTCAAAACCTTGCTAATGTATCGGCACAAGAAATTATTGTCCCGACAATTGTTCTGTTTGAATTACAAGTCGGCATTGCAAAATCCACCTCCCCTGGAAAACGTAGCCAACAACTTCAGCAACTTGTGAGCCAAGTGAAGTTGGTTGCATTTGATCGAGATGCTGCGCTTGCAGCTGCAACAATTCGCGCTCAGTTGGAGAAGCAAGGAACTCCAATTGGTCAGATAGATGTTTTAATAGCAGGAACAGCGGTAGCACTTGAGGCAATTCTAATTACCCACAACCTCAAAGAATCTTCCAGGGTTCCAGGACTAGCGATCGCAGATTGGTATTGATTAAACTTTCGGAATTACGGATTAAACCTAGCCTCAAGTTAGGGTAATCTCCTAATCTTCCGATCAAATTCTGCTTCACCTTTATATATGCTAAAAACTTCCACCTTGGCATAGGGACAAACTTTTACTAATTTTATATATTAAACCCTAGACGATGCTGAACCTGTGGACTGATTTTCACAGACTTTTAAGCATTGTCTTTCACTAAGGTTTTTCATGAGCGAGACAAATGATCATAACAGGTTGAGCGTGCAAATTTCTGCCACCGACCAACGCACTCAAGGAGCCATAGATGCGCCTATAGTGCTGGTTAAATATGGCAATTATCAATGTTCCCACTGTGGAGAAGCTCATAAAATAGTCCAAAAGATTCAACAGCAATTAGGTAATCAAATTTACTTTGTATACCGTCATTTTCCCCAGCCTCAAATCTATCCCCAATCACAAAAAGCCGCCGAAGCTGCTGAAATAGCTGGCGCTCAGGGTAAATTTTGGCAAATGCACGATACTTTATTTAAGTGCCAAAACGAACTAAATAATGGTTACTTAGTAGAGTACGCCCAGCAATTAGGATTGAATATTCCTCAATTCCTCCAGGATATGACCAATCATGTCTATGCTGACCGGGTAAATCAAGACTGGCAAAGTGGCCTGCGTAGCGGTGTCACTGATACACCTGCATTTTTTATTAATGGTTATCGCTACGAAAATGCCTGCGATTTTCAGAACCTACTCAAGGCACTTCTGGAAGCAACGAAAGCACACTGAATAATTTACCCACACAAAACCATGAATCCCGAATCCGAGAAAAAAATTCTCACCACTGATGCTGGAATTCCCGTCAGTGATAACCAAAACTCATTAACTGCGGGACCACGCGGCCCCCTATTAATGCAAGACTTTCACCTGATCGAGAAAATGGCACACTTTAATCGGGAGAGAATTCCTGAAAGAGTTGTCCATGCCAAAGGTACAGGTGCTTATGGTACATTCACAGTCACCAATGACATCAGCCAATATACAAAAGCCAAACTCTTCTCTCAAATAGGGCAGCAAACTGAGGTACTAGCCCGTTTTTCCACGGTTGCGGGTGAACGGGGGGCTGCTGATGCTGAACGAGATGTACGCGGCTTTGCTGTAAAGTTATACACCGAAGAGGGTAATTGGGACATGGTAGGTAATAATACCCCCGTGTTCTTCGTGCGCGATCCATTGAAATTTAGTGATTTTATCCACACCCAAAAGCGCGACCCCAAAACCAATCTACGTAACCCTACTGCTATGTGGGATTTTTGGTCACTAACACCGGAAAGTTTGCATCAAGTCACAATTTTATTTAGCGATCGCGGTTTACCCCAAAGTCATCGTTACATGAATGGTTACGGTAGTCATACTTACAGCTTCATCAATGCCGCTAATGAGCGCTTTTGGGTGAAGTTCCATTTTAAAACCAAACAGGGCATTCAGAACTTAACCAACGCAGAAGCTAACCAAATTGTCGGTGAAGACCGCGAAAGCGCCCAGCGTGATTTATTCTACGCCATCGAACGGGGTGATTATCCGCAATGGCGTTTCATGGTGCAGGTTATGCCAGAAGCAGATGCCGAAAAAACTCCCTACAATCCTTTTGATTTAACCAAAGTTTGGCCTCACAAAGATTATCCGTTAATTGAAGTGGGGATTCTGGAACTCAACCGCAATCCCGAAAATTATTTTGCGGAAATGGAACAGTCTGCCTTTGCACCTTCAAATGTCGTGCCAGGAATCTCTCTGAGTCCAGATAAAATGCTCCAGGCGCGGATTTTATCTTATCCCGATGCCCATCGCTATCGTCTAGGTGTGAATTATGAAAGTCTCCCGGTCAACTGTCCCCATGCAACTAAGGCACACACCTATCATCGAGATGGCTTAATGCGCCACGACGATAACGGCAAAGGTTCTGTGAACTACGAACCAAACAGCTTTAATGGCCCTGTGGCAGATGCACAGTATAAAGAACCACCTGTGAAAACTTCTGGTGATGGCGATGGGCAAAGCCCCGCCTTTGGCGACCGCTACGACTATCGTGATGGCACGGATGATTACACCCAAGCGGGTGAATTATTCCGCTTACTATCTCCAGATGAACAAGAAAGGCTATTTACCAACATTGCCGCCTCTTTAGAAAATGTCCCGAAATTTATTATTGAACGCCAACTAGCCTTATTTGCCAAAGCCGATCCAGCTTATGGTCAAGGCGTTGCTGAAGCACTTGGTCTTTCTTTGTAATCGCAAGTTTTTTCATCCTACCCATCAAAATTAAATACTTCCATGACTAATTTAACTAGCACCGATTTATTCGCTTCTGTCCAACTAGGCCCCTACACACTGCCCAACCGCATTGTTATGGCTCCGATGACTCGCAATCGGGCTGGTGAGGGAAACGTCCCCACTGCAATCAATGCCAAGTATTACGCTCAAAGAGCCACGGCGGGATTGATTGTAACTGAAGCTACCCAAGTATCACCCCAAGGTGTCGGCTATCCCGCAACGCCTGGGATTCATTCTTCAGAACAGATTGACGGATGGCGGCAGGTAACCGATGCTGTACATAATGCAGGTGGTCGGATATTTTTGCAACTGTGGCACGTAGGGCGAATTTCTCACCCTTCTTTGCAACCTGATGGCGCATTACCAGTGGCTCCTTCAGCGATCGCTCCTGTAGGTGATGCCATGACTTATACTGGTTCTCAACCCTTTGTTACTCCTCGTGCTTTAGAAACCGATGAAATTGCCGATGTAGTTGAGCAGTTTCGCCAGGGAGCCAAAAATGCCCTAGCTGCGGGCTTTGATGGTGTAGAGATTCATGGCGCGTTTGGATATTTGCTCGATCAGTTTCTCCAAGATAGTGCAAATCAACGCAGCGATCGCTATGGTGGATCTATAGAAAATCGGGCGCGATTCCTACTGGAAGTTACCGACGCAGTATGTAGTGTTTTGGGTGGTAATCGTGTCGGAATTAAACTTTCACCCAGCAACACTTATAACGATATTCAAGACTCAAATCCCAAGGCCACATTTAGTTACGTGATTGATGCACTCAACCAATTTGGCTTAGGTTATATTCACTTAATGGAACCCACACCAGCAGACATCCGACATGGTGGTACAGCGATTCCGGCTGCTTATTTCCGGGCTATTTATCAAGGAACGCTGATTACCAATGGTGGTTATGATAAAGAAAAAGCTAATAGTGCCATCGCATCTGGTGATGCTGACTTAGTTTCTTTTGGCACATTATATATTGCCAA
>REBL01000273.1 GCA_007692755.1 Nodularia sp. (in: cyanobacteria)
CTCCAGGGTTACCCCCTTGACCCCAAAGTTGCTCATCCCAACCCAAGCAAGCGTGCCTGGGAGTACAATTGTTTCCCAGGTTGAGGGGTTTCAGTGGTACTTGCGGCTGTATGTTGGGAGTCCTGGGTTGGACTTGCGGCTGTATCTGAGGTTTAGCTGGTACTGGTAAAGGGATAGTAACCTGAGCTACAGCTGACCAAAGAGTACTTATAAAAACAATTCCCAAACTCAGGGAAACCAAAGCAAAACTTTTTCTGATCATTTAGTTGAATCTTTCAACACTAGAGCTAAAAACTGGTTCTACTCGAATTGCCACAATCCGGACTGGACGTACTACTAAGTACTCCTGCTGAATATTCTTAATTGGTACGTTAATTAATTCATTAGAATCAAACTTAGGCATGAGCGAACTGTTATACCACTTCTGAAAATCTTGAAAAGTGGGAAAACGTACTTCTTCCCGGTGACCGCCTTCTAGTAAAAGGTGTACAGCAAATTCATCTGGCGTTCTAGGCATAAAATTGAATCATTTCAAACATATCCAATTCATTGTCAACCACTTAACGCCAGAATGAAAAGGGTAGTACAAGTCGGCGTAAATAAACAGACCATTCAAAATCCATGAAAAGCCCATTTTATAAGCTTTTTGACTTTTGTAAAGCCCTAGCAGGCATGGCTGCGCTTACCGCGTAGCGTGCCGGAGGCTCCCTTTTGACTTTTGACTTCACGGCGGTAGTAGGCATACGGGAGCAAGAGTTACTTTTTGGCATAATTTTCCATTAATCACGCTTCACTCCTCACATTTTGCGCTTACTTTCACTCTAGACGGCCTTCAGTTTTACCAGTTCCCTAAAAATTCACCGAACTGTTTGAGATTCCCATACTAGTTGAGATAATTTCAACCTAGAAACATACATTTATACATCACGTCTCTAGGTTGGTAATTTTTTAACGTGATTAACCGCAACGTGAATTAATGCTGTTGAGGCCCCTTTGCATCACATTGTCTATTCAAGCACCTTTCGAGCAGTCCAATTCGCCAACTATAGGCAAAACGACGCGGATTTAATTCTAATTTAGAATCGCGACTAAATAAGGGTTGGTTCAGATACTGCCAAAAAGGAAATTTAATCTTGTTGTGTTGTGCGGACATAAGAGGAACAAAATAGTATAAAAGCGTTGCGGCAGAGTAGTTGGCAAATTGTGTGAGAACTGCCAGATACTGATTTCCTACTTTAAGATGACATGATACATATTCAATTGTCTTGGTGGCAATTGCGGAATCTTACTTAAATATTTCTATCAGGTTTGCTAGACTGAGCATGACGATAAAAGTTTCCAATTAAAAATACTATTGTCGTTGTAGATGTACCATCTGCTAGAGTCTACAAAGAAATTTTTTTTTTGGCAAGGTTAGATCAATTGCTCTAATCTATAGTAGATGCACAAAAAGACTCCCGCCACATTTGATCTGATGGCAGGAGTCTTCCAGTAGAGATTAATCGTTGACAGCTAATCACTAATTATTCTCGATTAATCTGCTAATAATGAGTGCCTGTTTTACGATGATTCATGGCCGTAACGGCATCAGGTTTGATTAATTTACCGTTCTCAACAGTGGCATAAACTACCCAGTGATCTCCACATTCCATGCGTTCGTTGACTGAACATTCCACATAAGCTAGGGCATCGGTGAGAACTGTACAGCCATTCTCGGCAACTGTGGTGCTAAAGTTGGTAAATCTGTCTTCCCCAGGAGTAAAATCTTTGCGGAAATGTTTTGTGTACTCTAAATGATTGCCTTCTTCGAGGATATTCAAGGCAAATTTACTACCTGGATACAACAGAGATTCGATGGCTCGATCTTTGGCGATCGCCACGGTCAGACCTGGTGGATTGAAGGTAGCTTGAGAAACCCAAGTTCCTAGCATCCCCGCCGACACATCTCCTTGTTTAGCTGAGATGACACAAACTGAACCCACAATCCGACCGACAGCTTGTTCCATCGGCGTAGCAGATTGTTGGGGTAAGCGGACTTTTTTCGCTTTTTTCAAAGTTTGGGCAAAATCTGTACCAACTTCTTCACAGAACTTGAGAGTTACATCGTCAGGTTTAAACTTGACTCGGAGAGTATCAAATCCAAAACGATAACCAGCATCTCGAAGTTTACCTTCAATTAAATCAAAGGCTTCGCCACTCCAGCCGTAAGAACCAAAAACCCCTGCGAGTTTGTTGCTGTCACCCACTGTTAGCACGATTCCCAAAGCAGTGTGAATGGGAGTCGGTGCATGACCGCCAATAGTGGGAGAACCAATCACAAAGCCATCACACTTTTGAATTGCAGCGTGGATTTCATCAGGAGTAGCAAATTCGCAGTTAATCGAATGCACTGCGGCTCCACCTTTAGTTAGTCCCAAAGCGATCGCCTGGGCTATGATAGCTGTATTTCCGTAAGCTGAAGCATAAAGCAGAGCCACAGATATTTCCCGATCCTTTTGAGCATCGCTCCATTCCGCGTAAGCCTTGGTCAGTTCCATTAAGCCACTACGTACCAATGGTCCATGACCCGCAGCATACATTCTCACCTGAAAATCTGAGATTTTCTCCAAAGCTGATTCTACGTGCTGAGATTGGGGAGCCATCAGACAGTTGTAGTAGTAGCGTTGGTCTTCTTTCAATGCTTCCCAATTGTCATCAAACACTTCATCGCCACAGATATGAGCGCCAAAAAGCTTATCTGTGTAGAGAATTTGGGTTTTTTCGTCGTAAGTACAAAGTCCTTCTGGCCAACGAGGACTAGGAATAGGTAAGAATTTTAAAACATGACCCTGACCTAAATCTAGAGTTTCTTTCCCCCGCATGACTAAAATTTCTAATGCGTTATCGGGGAAAGCATTACGCAAGTGAGCTTCACTAGGGAGAGAACAAACAAAAGTCACCTGCGGGGCTAATTCGATAATTGCCTTGAGAGTTGGCACGCGGTTGGGGCTAAAATGACCCAGGATCACATAATCCAACTTTTTCAAGTTGATGGTCTGTTGTAATGCTTCTAGATAAATTTCCGTGAAGGTTTCAGCTGGTGGGCCAATAATTGCGGTTTTATCGCCTTCAATTAAATAACAATTGGAGGTAGTACCTCTTTCTCGTGCGTATTCAATTTCAAACCGCAGGCGTGACCAACTACGCGCTCTAATAAATTTCGTGTTTGTGGCGATGGGGAGAACTTGTACGTCACGGGGTTTGGAATTGCTCATAGATTTTTGGTTAAGTGTGGAAAAAACAGGGAAAAACCGGGGAGAAGAAGCAGAGGGGCAGGGGGCAGGGGGCAGGGGAGAAGAGGAATGGTTGTTAAGCAGTCGGGAGTGTAAAGTAATTTCCCACTCACCCCCGCTCCCTGCGCCCCGCTCTCCTGCTTCTTAAATCCCCCTTGCTCCCTGCTCCCCGCTCCCCTGCCTCTTCTAGTAGTAGTTACCTACTTTGCGATGGCGAACTGCTGTGAGTGCATCAGATTTAGAAACCCGACCTTCGGCGACGGTGCAGTATAAAAGCCAGTGGTCGCTGCACTCTATGCTGCTTTGGACTTCACATTCCATGTATGCTAGAGCGTCGGTGAGAATGGGAGAACCGTTTTTGGCGGTTTGGGTTTTGACTCCCGCAAATCTATCAGCACCGGGATGTAAGCGCTTGAGGAAGTGCTTTTTGAGTTCTTGATAATTGCCTTCTTCGAGGACGTTGAGGACGAAGCGATCGCCTATTTGCATCAATGAGTCAATAGCCCGGTCTTTGGCTACTGCTATTGTCAGTCCTAAAGGTTGTAAACTGGCTTGGGCTACCCAGGAGGCCAACATGGCACTGCTGACATCACCTTTTTTGGTGGTGACAATGTAGAGGCCGTTGCTAATCCGCCCCAGGGCTTTTTCCAAGTTGACATCTAGAGACTTGATTTGCTTGATGTTACGTTCGCGCATCAGCAATTGTCCCAAGTCTGTACCCGCTTCTTGGCACATTTGGAATGTCGCTGCTGTGGGAGCTTCTTTAATCCGAATCGCTGGGAAAGCTTCCTTTACACCCAAGTCAATAAATTTTCTCCGCAGGGTGTCAATGGGTTCATCATCACCGCCATAACATTCAAACAAGCCCACCATTTGCTTGTTTTTGACGACTGATAATAAGGAACTAATCCCAGCTTGGGCTGCAACAGCACTAGATGGAGGCATTCCAATAATCACGCCGGTGGCTCTACCTGCTAGTTCTTGGATTTCTTGCAGTTCAGCTGTGCTAATATCAATGACTTCTATGCCTACGCCAGTTTTTTGGATACCTTCAGCTATGGCTAAACCTAGTTCATCGCTATAGCCATACTGGGAAACATAAAACAAGCCGACGGTGGTTTCGGTCTTGGCTTTTCTTTGACTCCAATTGTGGTAGCACTCAGTTAACAAATCTAAGTGATGGTAGAGGAGGGGCCCGTGACCGTTGGCGATGATGTTAATTTTGCCCAAATCGCCCATTCTCTTCATGGCGTTCAGCAGAGAACGAGCATTTGGCCCCATGAGACAGTCATAGTAGAATCTAAAGTCGGCTTCAATCGCTTCTAAGTCTTCATCAAAGGTGCGATCGTCACAGAAGTGCATCCCAAAGGCATCGCAGGTGAACAGGGTTTGGGTTTTGCGGTCGAAGCTGAAGATTGTGTCTGGCCAGTGGAGGTTAGGCGCACTGACGAATTCTATTTCATGTCCTTTACCAATATCGATGCGATCGCCACTTTTGACAATCCGCTTGGAAAAGGGATCATGTACTAAACCTTCCAAAAACTGAAGGGCAATTTTTGAGGCTAATACAGTCGCTCTGGGTGCTAATTGTAATACATCTTCAACCAAGCCGCTATGGTCTGGTTCTGTGTGGCTAACGATTATGTAATCAATTGTCTTGGGGTTAACAAGTCCTTTGAGTGTATCTAAATATAGTTGACGAAACTTCTGGTGAGAAGTATCGATCAAAATTGTCTGTTCACCCCTAATTAGATATGAGTTATATGTTGTACCGTTTTGCAGTCCAAATTCGATATCGAAGCGATCGCGATCCCAATCAAGTGAGCGAATCGCTGTTGTATTAGGGGCAATTTCTACAGTCTGTATAGTTAATCGATGCTCTACATTCTCTGCGTGGGCATCGCCGGTCGTAGACATCGTTACCATTATTCGTCTCCGAGGGCAAATTTTTAGTATTCTTTTTCTGCACTCATTGTCGCTGGAATCTATTTTTAAAGTTGTAATGAAGATGCTATTTTGCTAATTTAAAGTTGTATTAATTATTGCTGTTTAATGGTGGTTTTTACAACTCGAAAAGCCTGCTATATTTCTTGCTATATAAAATTATCAATTTCATCATACATATCTTGTTTCTCTGACAAGTATTTCGTAATGAAAAGCATAGAATGGAGTTTTTAACGCAAAGGTCGCTGAGTACACGCAAAGTTACCCAGAGTCTTGATTTAAACATTTTATATGGCGGTTTTTATAGTATGATTACTAATTATATAAAGTATTTCATAGCCCCTTCTTCGCTTGCGGGGAGGGGGTTGGGGGCGGGGTTCTTTTACTTATGACTGAACAAAAGGGCAAAGTTTATCTTGTTGGTGCTGGCCCTGGAGATGTGGCTTATTTGACGGTAAAAGCTTACAATCTGTTAGCCAAAGCTCAGGTGTTAATCTATGATGCTCTAGTAGATCAGCAATTGTTACAGTGCGTATCACCTGATTGTTTGCCGCTAGATGTTGGTAAACGTGGTGGTAAACCTAGTACGCCACAAGGGGAAATTAATCGGTTACTTGTGCAGCACTGTTTGGCAGGAAAACAAGTGGTGCGCCTAAAATCAGGTGATCCGTTTATTTTTGGGCGCTGTACTGCGGAAATTCAAGCTTTGCAAGCATCTGGTTGTGAGTTTGAAGTTGTACCCGGAATTTCTTCCGCCCTGGCTGCGCCATTAATGGCGGGGATTCCTTTGACAGATCCTGTTCTCAGTCGTTGTTTTGCCGTGTTGACAGCCCATGAACCAGATGCTTTGGATTGGGAAGCCTTATCTCGGTTGGAGACGTTAGTTATATTGATGGGTGGGCGACATCTGCCGGAAATTGTACAGCAATTAGTTAGGCACGGGCGATCGCCTTCTACAGCCATTGCAATTATCCGTTGGGCGGGAACTCCCCAGCAACAAATTTGGACAGCCGAACTGGATAATATTCTCGAACAAACTACTGGCGTTTCTCTTTCCCCAGTGGTAATTATAATTGGCGAAGTTGTGAGATTATGCAATTACTTACAACCTGAGAAAATATCCTTAGATCAAGTTTCTCACGTCCAAACTATGTTCAGCAACTTTTCTGCATCTCCCCACCTCCCCCTCACAGGTAAAACTATCCTGGTGACACGTTCTTCTGGACAATCAAGTCAATTTAGCGATCGCCTCACCGCATCCGGCGCAACTGTGATTGAAATGCCAACTTTAGAAATTGTCCCCCCTTCTAGCTGGGAACCTTTGGATCAAGCGATCGCTGATTTAGCTGATTTTCACTGGTTAATTCTCACTTCCAGCAATGGCGTAGAATACTTTTGTGAGAGATTAATTGCTCAAGGTAAAGATGTTCGTGGTTTAGCTGGGGTGAAAATTGCCGTTGTGGGTGAAAAAACCGCCCAAAGTCTCAAGAAATACCATCTTTATGCTGATTTTATTCCCCCGAATTTTGTCGCTGATTCTTTAGTGACAAATTTCCCCGAAGCACTACAGGGTAAAAAGGTGTTATTTCCCAGAGTAGAAAGCGGTGGAAGAGAAGTTTTAGTGCAAGAATTAACGGCTAAGGGTGCAGAGGTGGTAGAAGTGGCTGCATATCAATCTCGCTGTCCGGGTAGTATCCCAGAATCAGCAAAGTTAGCTCTAAAAAATCGCTCTGTCGATATCATTACTTTTGCTAGTTCTAAAACTGTAAAATTTTTCTGCCAACTCATAGAAGAGGTATTTGACTATAACTCTGAGATAACTCATGCTTTAGAAAAAGTTTGTATTGCTTCTATTGGCCCTCAAACCTCGAAAACTTGCCATGCTTTATTAGGGCGCGTGAATATTGAAGCTGAGGAATATACTTTAGATGGCTTAACTCAAGCATTAATCCAATGGGTGAAAAGTTCTCAAGTTACTCATGAATAAACGCATTATCGGATTGACTGGGGGTATTGCTACAGGTAAAACCACTGTCGCTAATTATTTGGCTAGTGCTTATAATTTGCCCATTTTCGATGCAGATATTTATGCTAGAGATGCAGTGGCTGTGGGTTCGCCAATTCTAAGTGCGATCGCTCAACGTTATGGGCAGCAAATTTTACTTCCAGATGGTAGCCTCAACCGAGAAAAACTGGGTGCAATTATCTTTCCACAGACAGATGAACGCCACAGGGTAGAAAGTTTAATTCATCCTTATGTAGTTGATCGTTTTGAGCAAGCAATAGCCCAATCACCATCACAAACACTTTTGTTAGTTATCCCGCTACTGTTTGAAGCTCAAATGACTGATTTAGTTACAGAAATCTGGGTGGTGCGCTGTTCTGAATTACAGCAACTGCAAAGATTGATGCAGCGAAATCATTTAACGCCAGAACAAGCCCAAGCTCGTATCAATAGCCAGTTATCTCTGGCAGAAAAAGCGGCTCGTGCAACTGTTGTGCTTGATAACTCTTCCACTCCAGAGTCTCTGCTAAAAGAGGTAGATGTTGCTTTGGCAATGAATATTCAGGATGATCTCAGCTAAAATAATTATCCCAGTGAAAATGTTTTTCCACTTTTTTAGTCTGCACGATAGCGCAGCACTGCTGCAAGCAGATAGCTCTCTATATACAAACTAGAATAGGCATAGACGATCAGTTAATTGCGCCAG
>REBL01000148.1 GCA_007692755.1 Nodularia sp. (in: cyanobacteria)
ACTTTTGGGCGTTACTGTCGCCACGGTTTAATTCCTAATGTTTTTCCTGATGTCGGTGAAGAACCGGCTTATAACAGTATTGATGCAGTTTTATGGTGGATTGAAACTTTAGGACTTTATTTAGAAGCTACCCAAGATTGGCAATTTTTGGCAGAACAGTTTCCAGTGGTGCAGCAAATCTACAAAGCATTTATGGGTGGTACACGTTACAACATCCAAATTGATGCCACGGATGGGCTAGTTAGTTGGGATGCGCCCGGTGTCGCCCTCACTTGGATGGATGTAGTGATTGAGGGACAGCCGATAACACCCCGCAATGGTAAAGCAGTAGAAATTAATGCTTTGTGGTATTCGGCTTTATGTTGGATGAGTCAATGGGCAGAAAGATTGAGCCAACTGGAGTTAGGCGATTCAGCCCGGTTAGCAAAGCAGGCGCAGCGTTATAGTCAGCAAGCGCAACAGGTGACAGCTTCTCTACAAAAATTTTGGAATCCCCAGATTGGTTATTTGTACGACACAATTGATCCCGATGATGGTCGCAATTCCCAGATTCGTCCCAATGCGGTTTTGGCATTATCGCTGCATCATTGTGGGTTTTCAGAACAGCAAAGGCGAGCCATAGTTGATTTAGCCGCTTCCCGTTTACTCACACCCTATGGTCTTCGCAGTCTTGACCCCGCCGACCCTGATTATATCGGTAAATATACAGGCGATTCACAACAGCGCGATCGCTCCTACCACCAAGGTACAGTTTGGGCTTGGCTGATTGGCCCCTTTGTGCGGGCGTGGCAGCGTGCTTACCCAGAAAAACCCTTACCCTTTGATTGGCAACCACTGCTCGATCACTTCCTGAATGATGCCTGTATTCACTCAATTTCGGAGATTTTTGATGGAGATTCGCCTCATGCTCCTAAAGGTGCGATCGCACAAGCTTGGTCAGTTTCCGAAGTAATTAGGCACTATCAATAAATAATTGATAATTTATTTTTAAAGAAAATGATACAATAAAATAAGTATATTTACAGCTAAATGGATTTTGTTGTTTTAGATACGGAAGGCAACCCAGAATTAAGTGAATTAGCCATTATAAATAGTCAAGGTTTGGTGATTTATGAGGGTTTCTCGAATCAGCATCCCCGAACTTCTTAAAATACCCCTAACCTGAGAAGTTTAAAAACCCTACTCACAGAATTTTTGGCGATTGTTCAGGGTAAAACCATCATTTGTCACTATGCAGAACATGATATTGATGTTCTTAAATATAATTGCCGCCAAGTTGGTTTAATTTGGCCAAAATTAAAATTTGAGTGTACTTGGAATTTAGCTAAAAATACTTGGCACGGGTTAGAAAGTTATTCCTTAGATTATTTAAGTAAGTATTTTAATTTACGAGCTAATCAGCAATATTTTATTTCCGACATGGCGCATAGTGCCAGATATGATGCGGAATTTACCTATCATCTTTATATAAAGATTATGTTAGAGAAGCTAAAACAGCAACCTAATCCATTTAGCAGCAGTAGAGTTGATACTCCTTTTCAAAATCATCCAGATTACCTCAACACATATCAGAGAGAATTTATTACCCTCAAAACTGGATTAAATGATATCAAACTAGATATCAATCATCAGAGTAAAGGCATAGTAGTTATCGGAGAACCGGGTTCTGGCAAAACTCACCTGATGATGAGACTGGCTCAAGAGAGATTATCGAGTAATAGATTATTATTTATTCGTCAGCCTAACAATTCTCAATCTGTCCTTTATCATATTTATAGTCGCATCCTAGAATCTCTAGTCCAAAAAGTTGGACACCTCCCGCAACTAGACTATTTAATTATTCATACTTTTCGCAAAATCCTCAGTCTTCCCAATAGAGATGTCAAGCAAAAAGAGATAGAAATTCTTAAAGCCTTATATAGCTTAGAAGAAAATAACATCAATGCTTTGGGAGCAGAAAACACTCAACGCAAGCGGGAATATTGGCAATATATTGAGAAAACCATTAATGAGTGGTGGATAAACAATTACGCTGCGGGAAGTTTTGCTTTATCCATTATCAAAGGAATGGTGAAATATTGTAGCTACACAGATTATAGATATAAAAATATTACTACTCGTTGGTTAGCAGGTAATGTTTTAACTGATGAAGAAGCAGAAACCATTGGTTTACCAAATTGGGGAGAAGAAATTAGTCAAGAAGCCTTTTCTTTAGAAGCGATTTCAGTTTTAGGTAAATTATCGACTCTAGATGAGCCTTTAATTATTATTTTTGACCAGTTAGAAGGCTTGGGACTTTCCCATAACAAAGAAATTTTATTAAACTTTGGGGAAGCTATCAAAGAAATTTTCACCCATATTCCCAATAGCTTAATTATCCTCAACTTATTTCCTGACAGATGGGAACAGTTTAAAACAACTTTTGACAATTCTATTTTGGGGCGTTTTCCTTCTCAAGTTTATTTACGTCAACCCACAGAAACAGAAATCAAAGCAATTATTCAAACTAAGCTAAAATCTGTAAATATTAATTTAGAGCAGCTATTTCATCCAGAAGACTTAGATGATATTTTAGAGAAAAAGCCCATTAGGTCAGCTTTAAATCGTGCGGCTGATTACTATAACTATAGAGTTCATGGCCTCCCCTTAACCATTGAAAAGAAAGCCATATATGAACTAGAAAATAATGAAAAAATAGAACAGCAGTTGAGAACCTTACAGCAACAGCAACAGACATCAATGGAAGTCTTAATGCAGCTAATACAGGCTATACAAGACCCTGCTGCTATAGATTTAACCAGACTACATCAAAAACTAGCATCTTTCTTACCTGATGGAGTTGATTCTTCCCCCTCAAATCCTGTAATTGAGTATTTAATTCAACATAAAAATGAATTGGAGCAAAAATATAATAATTCAGCGATTATTACCGACTATGATGATATTGGTAAATTAAAGACAATTGCCGAAGCCTTCAACCATATAAAACCAGTTAAACTCACACAGTATCGCTTAGGTAAAAGAAAATTACCAGAGCATATTGTAGTAGAAACAGGTAGTCAAAATTATGTCATTGGGTTTCTACAAATCAATGGTACTCCTTTCACCACTCGCATTGGTAACTTCAATGAATTAGTTAGTATTTATCCTCAAAGCAAGTTTGAACTATTTCGAGATGAGCGGTTACCAGAAATTACAGGTAAAGTCGGAAAAGAACATATTAAACAACTGCAAAATAGCCGTAACGGTAATTTCATCTCCTTAAATAAACGAGACAGGATTCTTTTAGACCTAATTTATGATTTAATTATCAGCATTTACAATAAAGATTTATATGATGTAGGTTTGGAATCAGCATTAAACGTTTTAATCACACATCCAGAATGGTATCACTGGATTTTTTCCATGTTTGGTTTCACACCACCAACCAAATAACCCGTGCTTTCTTTCCTTCTTCTTCCTCTCTTCCTTCGTGTCCTTTGCGTCCTTTGCGGTTCGTTCCTCCATGATAAAAAGCCCACTACGTTACCCAGGTGGTAAATCAAAAGCCATCAACCAAATAGCCGAACACTTACCAAATAACTTTTCGGAATTTCGAGAACCCTTCGTTGGTGGTGGTTCCGTCTTTATTTACTTAAAGCAAAAATTTCCTCACCTCAAAATCTGGATAAACGATTTAAACCGCGAATTATTTCTGTTTTGGAAATACACTCAATCTCATCTACCGCAGCTAGTCGAAGAAATCCGCCATATTAAAGATAAATATACCGATGGTAAAATCCTATTTAAAGAATTAACCACCATAGATACTAAAACATTATCTGATTTTGATAGAGCAGTACGCTTTTTTGTTCTCAATAGAATTACATTTTCTGGTACTGTAGAATCCGGCGGATTTTCTGAGCAAGCTTTTCAGAAACGCTTTACATACTCCTCAATAGACCGACTAGAGAAATTAGCAGAAATTTTAACAGATGATGTCAAAATCACTAACTTAGATTACAGTCAACTATTAAACGCAGAAGGGAAAAATGTATTTATATTTTTAGACCCACCTTATTTTGCGGCGACTAAATCCAGGTTATATGGTAAAGATGGTGATTTACACACAACTTTTGAGCATCAAAGGTTTGCGGAATTGCTCAGAGAATGTCATCACCGTTGGTTAATAACTTACGATGACTCACCTAAAATTAGAGAAAACTTCCCAGACTCTCATCTGTTTGAGTGGGAATTGCAGTATGGTATGAATAACTATAAACAGGGTAGTGCAGCTAAAGGTAAGGAATTATTCATTACCAATTATACTCACATTCAGCAGTAGTATTAATTTGCCTAATTACTGGAAAATAAGATAACTATTTTAACTCTGCTAATGGACGAATAGCCAGCACTGCATTACTAGGCATTTTTTCCACTGCTGACATAGGAACAGTAAAGACAGCAATAGATTCACCTGCTGCATTAAAGACTTCTAATATATAACCATCTTCACCACCACTAGGATGAGTCACATAATCAATTAACGTAGCAACATCACCCTGTTTGAGGTTGTATTGTGGTAAATCACAATTGAGAGCAACGTACTGATATAGTTCTAACTTCATCCATTTTAATCCTTGTTTGGTTTTAGGGTAATAAAGCGAAAGTTTTGCTGATCTTTTGATTCTAGCCAAACTGTTACAACTGCTAAACTTTGACCATTTACTCCTTGTGGTGAATTGGTAAGCTTAAAATGATGCAAAAATTGTACATTGGTTTCATTGACTATACAGTGACTATAAGGTTTGCAGAGCATAGTCAAAAAATAGTCAGAACAGCTTAAATAACAAATTCAGCCCCCTACAACTGTTGATGACTAGGAGCTGAAACCCTTATATAGTAAGCTTTATTAAATGGCTCAGGTCAGATTTGAACTGACGACCCCAGGCTTATGAGTCCCGTACTCTAACCAACTGAGCTACTGAGCCTTACGTTTCATACTTTGTCATCATAGCATATAGGTTTTGGTATGGCTAGTATTTTGAGAAATTAATTTTTTCAGCCTCTAAAGGTGGCAATATACACCCAAAGTAAACCTTGTCTCGATAAGTTGTCGGATTTCCCACAATATTGAGATTATCACCTTGTGAAAGCGATCGCACCACAGGGTAATTCACTCCAACCTGGGCGCGACAATTAAGATTGATAGTTACAAAAAATACATTCTTACTTAGTAAACTAGTAGTCTGTCAAAAATTAATTGACGGATGAAGGAACGAACCACAAAGGACACAAAGAGCGCAAAGAAGGAAAGAAAGAAGAAAAATTGAAAGATTTATTTACCCGTCATTTTTGAGTTGACAGACTACTAAGAAAGGCTATGATGATTATTTTCTAAAATCAAATCCATTGCTTGCTGAATAATTGCATCCTGACTTACCATTTTTGTTAACTCATCTGCTGCATATCTTCCTTCATAAGCTTCTAAAGCAGCCCTTCTTAAAGCCGAATCATAAGCATCTTCTAAAGTTTCTAATAACTCCGCTTCTGTAAAATAACTACCTTTAGCCTTTGGGCGTTGATTAGTGCGTTGAATTTGCTTAACAGAATTAAGAATAGAAGTTTCCCAAGACCTAGTGCTACGTTTTTCTGCTGCTTGTTTAATTAAATGCAACAAAACAATAATCGCATAACTAAAAATCTTATTCAACTTGTCAGATTTACTCATTTCCTCCAATTCATCAACCAATTCCAAAGCCTCTGGAATTTTCCCCTCCTCCAACAATTCCCTTAAAATCAATAACTCTTCCATAGTTCTTAACTCCTTTCCACCTCTGCGCCTCTGCGCCTCTGCGTGACACTAACTCTTACTTACTTCCCACCGCATACTGCTTCAACACCTGCTGCAAATATTGTCCAGTATAAGAACGAGGATTTTTAGCAACTTCCTCCGGTGTACCCACAGCAATGATTTCTCCGCCTTTATCGCCACCTTCAGGCCCCAAATCAATCACCCAATCAGAACAACGAATCACGTCTAAATTGTGTTCAATCACTAAAATTGAATTACCTTTATCGACTAATCTCTGCAACACATCCAACAATTTATGCACATCATAAAAAGATAACCCCGTCGTTGGTTCATCAATTAAATAAAGCGTCTTACCTGTCGCCCTGCGAGATAATTCCGTGGCTAATTTCACCCGTTGCGCTTCACCACCAGATAAGGTAGTTGCAGGTTGTCCCAATTTGACGTAACCCAAACCCACATCATATAAAGTTTGCAACCGAGTCACGGCTTTAGGAATGTTTTGGAAAAATTCTAAACTTTCCTCAACAGTCATATTCAGAACATCAGAAATAGACTTATCTTTGTATTTCACCTGCAAAGTTTCCCGGTTATATCTCGCACCTTTGCAAACTTCACACTGGACATAAACATCAGGGAGAAAGTTCATTTCAATCACATTTACACCCTGACCGCTACAAGCTTCACAACGTCCACCTTTAACATTGAAAGAAAATTGTCCGGGTCTATATCCCCTAGCTTTTGCTTCCACTGTTTGAGCAAATACATCCCGAATTGCATCGAAAATACCTGTATAAGTTGCAGGATTAGAACGTGGTGTACGTCCTATAGGCGATTGGTCAATAACTATAGCTTTATCAACTGCATTTAATCCCTGAATTTCCTGCAAGTGTCTTGGTAAAGGAACTTTCTTTGTTAAATGATGTTGTAAAGAGGGATAAAGTAATTCGTTAATTAGGGTAGATTTACCAGAACCAGAAACACCAGTTACGGCGACGAGTTTTCCTAAAGGAATTTCGACATCAATATTTCTTAAGTTGTTACGATGAGCGTTTTTAATTCCTAAACTGCGCCCGTTTCCTTTTCTCCGTTCCTCTGGTGTGGAAATTACTCTTCTTCCCGATAAATAAGCACCCGTTAAAGAATCTTCTGCTGCTAATAAAGCCTCTAAACTACCTTGAGAAATAATGTTTCCACCGTGGATTCCTGCACCGGGGCCAATATCAACTATATAATTGGCTGCACGGATGGTTTCTTCATCATGCTCAACGACAATTAAAGTATTACCTAAATCGCGTAATTTAGTTAAAGTTTTGAGTAACCGTCCGTTATCTCGTTGATGCAAACCAATACTTGGTTCGTCTAAAACGTAAAGCACTCCAGTTAAACCAGAACCAATTTGTGTTGCTAAACGAATGCGTTGGGCTTCTCCACCAGAAAGAGTCATGGCGGGACGATCTAAGGTGAGATAATCTAAGCCAACATCTAAGAGAAATTGCAATCTGGCTTTGATTTCTCTTAATACTAAATCAGCAATTTGTACCTGACGATCGCTCAATTCTAACAAATCAATTCTTTCCCGACAATCCCGAATCGAAACGCCAGTTAAATCTAAAATTCCATATTGTCCCAACCGTACCGCTAAAGCCTCCGGTTTTAAACGTTTCCCCCCACAAACCTCACAAGGTTGATCAACTAAATATTGCTCTAACTTCTGCTTAACTAAGTCTGTCCCACCCTCATATTGACGTTGCAAAATCGGAATCACACCCTTAAAACTCTGCTTTGTTTGGGCTGCTTCCTTCTCCCCATACATGACAGTGTGCTGCTGTTCTACTGTTAGCTGACTCCACCTAGCTTGCAACTCAAACCCAGTCGCCTGTCCCACACTATAAAGTAATTCCAAATAATAAGAATTATCTTTTTCTGACCAAGGGGCGATCGCCGCGTAAATTGGTGCGTCCGGGTCTGGTACAATCAAATCAGGCGTAAATGTCTTTAAAGTGCCGATACCGTGACAATGGGGACAAGCACCATAAGGCGAGTTAAAGGAAAATAGGCGTGGCGATAACTCTTCCATCACCGCCCCGTGAACCGGACAAGCAAAGTTTTCTGAAAATACTAATTCCTCTTCTGTATCTTCGCCATTCTCAGAAGTCAAGCTGACAAGAATGGTAGCAATTCCACCAGACTGCTTTAAGCACGTAGACAGAGAATCAACCAAACGCTCCTGAATACCAGCTTTTTTTACCAAGCGGTCGATAACAACTTCTATAGTGTGGGTAATATTTTTATCTAATTCAATGGAGTCAGACAGATCCCGGACTTCTCCATCTACACGCACCCGCACGAAACCCTGAGAAGCCAAACTTGATATTAGCTTGCGGTGAGTTCCTTTTTTACCTCTGACAACAGGCGCAAGAATTTGAAACTTAGTTCTATCTGGTAGTTCGGAAATGCGATCGCACATCTCATCGATGGTCTGGGGTGCAATCGAGCGATCGCATATCGGACAATGGGGTTCACCAGCGCGACCAAACAACAGCCGCAAATAATCGTAAATTTCCGTCACCGTCCCCACAGTCGAACGGGGGTTATGGGAAGTAGACTTTTGATCGATGGAAATCGCCGGACTTAAGCCTTCAATGGCTTCCACATCCGGTTTATCTAATTGACCTAAAAATTGCCGTGCGTAGGCGCTGAGGGACTCTACATAACGCCGTTGACCTTCGGCGAAAATGGTATCAAAGGCTAAAGAAGATTTACCCGAACCAGAAACCCCAGTAAATACAATCAGGCGATCGCGCGGTAATTCCAAATCAATATTCTTCAGATTATGCTGCCTAGCACCCCGAATCCGAATGGTATTCTGGCTGTTGTGGTGAGAATTAGAAAGATGTCCATTTAAGGATGGGGCTAGCTGGTTATCTGACATATCGGCTTGGTGATAGTAAGAGGCGGCTTGAACAAGAGGCAAGGGGGCAGGGAGCAGGGAGCAAGGGGGATAATTAAAATGGGGATTTCAACCCATGTGCCACTCCGCTCGACGGCAGGAGAAAGGAGCTACTTCCCCCTGCTTTTTCCTTGAAACAATCCTTCATAATACTATCTTTACTACGGTTCTAGTAGAACAGCCGTACTGCTTTATTTCGGTTGTAATTATACCCCTCTGTATAGGGCAATATCCGAATCACAGTTTTCTCTGGGAATAAAATTAATTTTTACCAGTCAAATGGAAGATTCCCATCTGAATAATTCACATCTCCCAAAAGGCATACTTATAGTTGGAACCATAGGAAAAATTCAAGATATCACCAGAGAATATTCTATATATTAATACAGAGATTAAAGCAAATTTAAAATGAATATTAAAAACCTTTCCATATCATACTAAATCTGTTAGCCTTTCATGGAGACAAGATAGAAAGTTAAAAATTATTACCTTAATTTTGAATAAGGTTCAGTAAAAATCTATCCCGTCTTCGCGGTTAGAAGTTCGCTGACCACACAAATAAAATCAAATTGGTGAATAATTCTGCCTAATTTTCCATCAGCAACTGGAAAAATTTGTCGTGAGTTAGATGGCCTGCTGACCACAAACAAATAAAGTTGCAGACTGAAGAATTTATCAAAATAATTTTGTCATGGAGTTGGATATGACCTTAGTAAGTACCCCACAAACAAAGCCTTTAGCAGATGAAGAACTGCATAAAATTAACGCTTACTGGCGTGCGGCTAACTATCTTTCAGTTGGGCAAATATATCTATTCGATAATCCCCTACTACGAGAACCTTTAAGACCGGAACACATTAAACCCCGACTTTTGGGACATTGGGGAACCACACCAGGGCTGAACTTTATCTATGTTCACCTCAACCGGGTAATTAAAAAGTATGACCTCGACGCAATTTACATTGCAGGCCCTGGTCATGGCGGCCCTGGACTGGTAGCCAATACTTACCTAGAAGGGACTTACAGCGAATACTATCCCAACATTTCCCAGGATGCTGAGGGAATGAAGAAACTCTTCAAACAGTTCTCCTTCCCTGGTGGTATTCCTAGCCACGTAGCACCAGAAACTCCTGGTTCAATTCATGAAGGTGGTGAACTGGGTTATGCTTTGGTTCATGCTTATGGTGCGGCTTTTGATAACCCTGAGTTAATTGTGGCTGCTGTGGTAGGCGACGGTGAAGCAGAAACCGGGGCTTTAGCGACAAGTTGGCATTCCAACAAATTTCTCAATCCTGTCCATGATGGTGCAGTCCTGCCGATATTACACCTGAATGGGTATAAGATTGCTAACCCCACCCTATTAGCCAGGTTGAGTTATGAAGAATTGGAAAACCTATTTTTAGGTTATGGTTACAAACCTTATTTTGTTGAAGGTGTTGAACCCGCAGATGTTCACCAGCAAATGGCCGCAACTTTAGATATTGCGATCGCCGAAATTCAAAATATCCAAAGAGAAGCCCGTGTACATGGTTTCAGCCAGCGTCCCCAGTGGCCGATGATTATCCTCAGAACCCCCAAAGGTTGGACAGGCCCCAAAGAAGTTAATGGTAAAAAAACCGAAGGTTACTGGCGATCGCATCAAGTCCCATTTGGTAGTGTCACCGCCAACCCAGAAAACCTGAAATTACTCGAAGACTGGATGAAGAGTTACAAACCAGAAGAACTCTTCGATGCTAACGGAACACTCATTCCCGAACTAGCAGAACTAGCACCCCTCGGACATCGACGCATGGGCGACAATCCCCACACCAACGGCGGTGCGCTGTTGCGGGATCTAAAAATGCCAGAATTCTCAGACTATGCTGTTGATGTTAGCCACCCCGGTACAACTTACGCCGCAGCTACCCAAGTAACGGGAGAGTTCCTGCGGGATGTGATGAAACTCAACGAAGAAAGCAGTAACTTTCGCATCTTTGGCCCTGACGAAACAGCCTCAAATCGCCTCGGTGCTGTTTTAGAAGTTACAGACCGGACTTGGGTAGCCGACATCCTTCCAGAAGATGAACACCTGTCTCCTAACGGTCGGGTGATGGAAGTTTTGAGTGAAACCAATTGTCAAGGCTGGTTAGAAGGCTACCTACTTACAGGTCGTCATGGCTTCTTCTCCTGCTATGAAGCCTTTATCCACATCATTGACTCGATGTTTAACCAGCACGCCAAATGGTTAAAAACCACAAATGATATTCCTTGGCGGCGACCCATTGCTTCCCTCAACTACTTACTAACTTCTCACGTTTGGCGACAAGACCACAACGGTTTCTCTCACCAAGACCCTGGTTTTATTGACCATGTACTCAATAAAAAAGCCGAGATTATCCGCGTATATCTACCACCCGATGCGAATACTCTGCTATCAGTAACAGACCATTGCTTGAGAAGTCGTCACTATGTAAATGTCATCGTTGCAGGTAAGCAGCCATCATTACAATACCTAGATATGGATGCCGCCATCAAGCACTGCACCAAGGGCTTAAGTATTTGGGAATGGGCTAGTAACGATAAAGGTAGCGAACCAGATGTAGTCATGGCTTGTGCTGGGGACGTTCCCACCTTAGAAACCTTAGCCGCCGTGGATATTCTCCGCCAGCACTTCCCAGAATTAAAGGTGCGGGTAGTGAACGTAGTCAACTTGATGAAACTACAGCCCCAAAGTGAACATCCCCACGGTTTAAGCACTAAAGAATTTGATACCATCTTTACAACTGACAAACCAATCATTTTTGCTTTTCATGGCTATCCCTGGCTAATTCATCGCCTGACTTATCGCCAAACCAACCATAATAATTTACACGTGCGCGGTTATAAAGAAGAAGGAACTACCACGACTCCATTTGATATGGTGGTGCTGAATGATTTAGATCGCTTTCACCTCGTTATGGACGTAATTGATCGCGTACCACAACTAGGTTCTAAAGCTGCTTATGTAAAACAGATGTTAGAAGATAAGCTGATTGAACACAAGCATTACATTCAGGAACACGGTGATGATATGCCGGAAATTCGTGATTGGAAATGGCCTTATTAATGGCTAATATCAGATTATTTTCTAGATTTAATTAATTTTTTCACGTAGCAAATCAAATCCCCGATTTCTTCAAGAAGTCGGGGATATTTGTGTTTATAAATCGTAGATCAAATTTTGATGTCAGACTACGGCTAATTTTTTTGGTTGTTGTTAGTGCTGAACTAAACCAACGTGAGTTCGACGGAACCTAACCCCAACCCCTTTTCTACAAGGGACGGGGCAAAAAATCTCCAACGTGGTACAAAATAATAGGCTTTTTAAGCCTCTCTCCTTGCAGGGGAGAGGTTTGGAGAGGGGTCATATCCAGCTTATCGAACTCACGTTAAACCACACTGTTGTCTTGTATAATGACTTACACAAAATAGTAAGTTTTAATTATATTAAGGTTTGCCTGTATGGGATTTGCGGAAGATATTACTAAATTATCTAAACAAGTACGTAAGCGAATAGACAATGTTTTTGGTGAAGAAGCCACTAAGATGGCGCTAATTGTCCCTTTTTTGAGCGCCCTTGGTTACGATGTTCATGATCCTAGTGAAGTGATACCAGAATATATTGCAGATTTTGCCATAAAAAAAGCAGGACAGTTTGAAAAGGTAGATTATGCTTTAGCTATAAATGGTTCTATAGTCATGTTAGTAGAAGCTAAAGCTTATGGTGAAAAAGCAGAAGCACATGATGGGCAATTAAGTCGTTATTTCAATGGTCTTGTAACAACAAAACTTGCTATCATTACTAACGGAATTGATTATCGCTTCTTTACAGATTTACGTCATAAAAATGTCATGGATAAGGAGCCATTTTTCATTTTTAATATTCTTGAGTATCAAAGTAAAGATATTGAAAATCTAAATTTCTTTCACCGTCACAATTTTGATGTTGAAGCTATTACTCATCATGCTGAAGAAATGATCTATGTAAAAGCCATAACTCAACTTATTGGGAATGTCTTACGTTCTCCATCCGAAGGATTTGTGCGTTTTTTAGTGAGTGAAATTGGTACGGTAGCCCCCGGTTATGAAATTCCCGGTCGAATTACTGCTAAGGTAATTGAAAAATTTCAACCTATTATTAAAAAAGCAATTCAATGTAGTGTAATAGAAATAATGTCACGTTCACTTAATTCAGAAAAAACACAGTCTGTTGAATTTATTAACGTTGATCTTCCTTATGGTCAGGCAGATATTGTCACCGAAGAAGATAAAGCCAGAACAATTACGACGGTAGAAGAACTAGCAGCCTTTGAAAAAATCCAAATAATTATTAAAAAATCTAGAAGCTATAAATTTGAAATTCAATATAAAAATACAGTAAATTATTTCGGTATTAACCTTGGTAAAGTCAAATGGTGGTTTTTGCGATTGTCTTTATCTCCAACAAAGAAGACTTTTATTGCCAGAATCAGTATAGATGAAGTTAAAACTTTAGCTTCAGGTTTTGTAGTCCAAGAAGTTACAGCACCGACAGGGGAAGCATGGTCAAAAATCACCATTTCTTCGGTTAATGATTTAGATAGACTAGCAACGGTTCTGATTCGGTCTTATGAACTAGAAGCTGCTAAACATTAATATTTTAAGCTTGTCGATCCACTAGTATGAATTACCAAAATTTTCCCTCCCGTTGGCAAGCTGATATTAGTCTTTGCGATGATCGCTCTCCTGTTATGACTTTAAATGGTACATTTGTCACACAGTAATCACTAATTATCAAATGGGTGTTGCTGAACTAAAGTATGAAATGCCAAAATCACCTTACTTTTTCTTCCTACCTTTGCGCCTTTGCGCCTAACGCACTTCGTGCTAGAGCTTACAGCACGCTACGCGAACGCTTCGCTAATGCGTGAGCCTAATTCATATTTGAAATCAGCAACGCCATCAAATGCTATATCAACAAATAAAGGTGCGTTACGCTCATGCAATAACACACCCGACAATTAATTTAATTTCAAGTAGAACCTAAGCAAGCCTAATGATTAAGGTTGTTACACAACGGGTTCTTTTCAGCCATCGCAAAGGATTTCTGGCGCTATTCCAACATCTGACAAACTGATTGTAGATGTTTATGGCTTCTGAACCTGCACTAATTACACAACGAGATAAACGAGGCCAGTCTCTTCTGACTGCGTGAGGAATACAGGGTATTGCTGCTGCTGCATATGCTGGAGGTATCAACATATTGCTGATACTATTCATCATCCCAGAAACTGCCATGCTCACATCATAGTTAGCAAATGTGTTCTCTATATTTGTTGGTGCAAAGCTTTGGAATTTCTCAAATGTATCTTCAAGGAATTTTAAGGTTTTTCGACTATCTTCCAGAACAGATTTGAATAATTCTGGTTGTTGTTCTAGATAAATCTTTCTGGCTCGTGGATCTAAGGATTCCAATAACTCGCGGCGTTCTGAAATTGATAAATCTTGGATAACGGATCGATCAAGTATGATCTCACCCGCATTAATTTGTCTTTCAATACTGTTCGCCATTTCCTCAATTTTTTTCAACCGGGGCTGATTCGTTTTTTCGGCTTTTTCAAATGTCTCTAGAGGATTGATACTACCTTGTTTACCTTCAAATTTGGCTAAAGTCTCGGCTTCTTTTAAGGCACTATCCAAACCAGTTTTCATGGATTCTGCATAAGAAAAACCGGATTTTTCGACTTCTTGAGTGTCTTTGAGAGTAACTACCTTTTTACGTTCGATTTGGTTCAATACAGTTTCTAACTGATTTAAGCTGGCTGTTGCATTTCTTAACTCTGTAGCAGTGACTTCTGATTTTGCTAATTGAAAAGTTGCGGGTGTTCGGGGTATTTGGGCAAAAGCGCTAACACTCACGAATAAAGTGCTTAAAACGGCCAAAAATATCAACTTAGCTCTTTTAAAATTTCTCAACATTATCTTTCCTCCACTATTTCCGAAAATATTTTTTGCTTAATTAACTTGGTATCGAGAATTTTGAATCTTTTGAGTGGAGACCGAAACATGAGACTCATTCTGTGTAGTAAAGTTTGTGCAGGCGACTTTGAACGCCCTCACTTTTCCTATAGGTCGGTTTCCCATTTTTTATGCACCCTCGACAAAGCATCATTGAACTTTTTGCAACTTTCGTGCAGTTTGACGGAGACCGCTTCAGTCGTTGGGCGACGGATTCGCGATTGCGTCGCAGCATCCAAAGTTGTCTTCAAGAATCACCAAAAGAAACAACCGCAAATTTTTGGGTACTGTATTGGTATAAGTTTTTGCAAGTGACTGAAACTAAATTTTTGGCACAGCAACATCTCACGGCTTATTTACAAGAAGCTTGTTATTGGACTTCTCAAAAGACCGCCGCTAATTTTGTCAGTCATCAGTACAAGCTTTCAGATTACTTTCAAATTGCGATCGCGCAAGTTGATAAAGTTCTCCAAGGTTATAATCCCAGTCACAGCAGTAGCTTGAAAAACTACGCCAGTATTGTGTTTGGCAGTGCTATCCGTGAAGCTTTGCGCCAACTGCGCGAAGTTGATATTTGTACAGATTGGGGCTTGTTGCGGAAAGTCTCGCAAAAGCGGTTAGATGAGTCGCTGCAAAATGCTGGCTTGTCTTCAGAGACGATTCACGCTTATATTCTGGCTTGGCAATGTTTTAAAACTTTGTATGTCCCGACGCAGGCTGCTAACTCTCGCCAACTGTCTCGACCAGATGAGCAAATTTGGCAAGCGATCGCTACAGCTTACAATACACAAAGCAGTCAGCAAGTCAATGCCCAGACGTTAGAAAAATGGCTACTAAGTTCGGCCAAAGCTATCCGAAAATATCTTTATCCCAGCCCGGATTCGCTGAATATATCCAAAGGTGGTGATGGTTCCGGGGAATTACTTGATAATCTACCAGGGACAGACCGAGAATCTTTAATCCATGAAATTGTCGCCCAAGAAGAAGCCCAAACCCGCACCTCTCAGCAAATCGAGATTAATCAAATTTTAGCGGATGCGATCGCTCAACTGGAACCACAAGTTCAACAAATTTTCCAACTATACTATAGTCAACAGCTAAATCAAAACACAATTGCCAAACAACTAGAAATCAAGCAATATACAGTTTCGCGGCGACTCACAAAAGCCAAGGAAATATTGCTGCGGTCTTTGGCTAATTGGAGTCAAGATATTTTGCATATTTCTGTAAACACAGACCTACTGACCAGTATGAGTGCTGTGATTGAGGAATGGTTGCACAATTACTACAATGTTTTGCCTGACTAACTTATGTTAGAACAGATGGTCACTTCTGCTGTACCGGGGAAGAGAATATTTCCCTAATAAACCCCAAAAAAAGCCGAAAAATTCTCCGGAGAAAACCCCATGACTGCTAATAGCCCCATCTTAAGTTTTGCTTCCACAGACCTGATCTTGGAAATTCCCACTACTGTAGAAAATCAACTTCATCTTCACAGTCAATCTTTTGCTAACTCTACTAGTTATCAAGCTTATCTGAATGAACTTTGTCTGGGTGCTGTATTGCCTTGGTTGCAAGAAGATTTTACACCCCAAGCAAAAGTTTGGCCTCATGCTGCGGCTTTATCCAGTTTTTGGGAACTGGTGAATGGCACAGCTATCACAGTAGACGCAACTAGATTTATTTTGGTTCCCAGTGAAAATATTGATAGTAGTGAATTGCGTGTGCCGCAAGAATGGGTGGATTTACCAAGCTGGGCGGGGGATTATTACTTAGCAGTACAAGTAGAACCGGATGAAGGCTATGTCAGAGTTTGGGGTTATTGTACCCATGTTCAGCTGAAGACTAAAGGTAATTATTACCCAGGCGATCGCACTTATGTTATAGATGAAAATCAGATCATTACTGATATCAGTGTCTTAAGTGTGGCGCGAGAATTTTGTGCAGATGAAGTTACCCGGATGACCACTGTAGAATTACCAACTCTACCACAAGCACAAGCCGAAAATTTAATTACTCGCCTGGGAAAACCAGAAATCATTACTCCTCGTTTAGCTGTGCCTTTTCCATTGTGGGGGGGATTAATTGCACATGGCGGTTGGCGACAACGTTTATATGAACAACGTTTGGGACTACCAGAACAACATTCAGTTATGCAATGGTTGCAAAGCGGTGTGACTCAAATTGCCGCAGCTATGGGCTGGGAAAAGTTAAATCTGCAATTGAGTGCAGCAGGGGCGCGGAGTATAGAAGAAAGACAACCAGGAGTTAGTTTATCACACCAACTAGCGATCGCTGGTCAATCATATGAACTGCTGATTACACCCCAAGGCGAACCAAACACCACACATTGGCGCTTTGAATTACGTAACGCGACGATGGGCGCGGCTATTCCTGGCGGTTTTAAACTCAGACTCCTCACTGAAGATTTACAACCATTTCCCAATAATGAAGATATCGCCACAACTGCGGTTGAACAACTTTATATCGAAGTTGCTTTAGAAGCCGGAGAAGGTATAGTCTGGGAAGTAGAACCCCTTCCCGACAACTATGACCGAGAAATTCTCAAATTTTGAAAAAGACTCATGTGAAAAACCTATTAAACCCTCTTACCTTGGCGTTCTTTGCGTCTTGGCGGTTCGTCCTTCCATACATAATATAAACCTTATTAACTTATGCCTTCCGAAATCCCAGCAAATCAAAATAAAATTGGTGTAGCAGTTCTTGGGACTGGATTTGGTCAAAAAGTCCATATTCCCGGATTTAAAGCCCATCATCGCACCGAAATAGTGGCTATTTATCATCGAGATATTAACAAAGCCCAAGCCATCGCCGAGACTCATAATATCCCTCACGCCTGCGACACTGTGGCGGATATTGTAGCGTTACCAGAAGTGCAAGCCGTGAGTATCGCTACACCACCATTTCTGCACTACGAAATGGCTAAAGAAGTGCTGCAAGCTGGGAAACATTTATTATTAGAAAAACCCACAACTTTAAATGTATCTGAAGCGAAAGAACTATATAAATTAGCGCAAGCACAAGGCGTAACTGCAACTGTAGACTTTGAATTTCGCTTTGTCCCAGGATGGCAATTATTCGCGGAATTGTTAGCCAGCGACTATGTAGGAAACAAGCGCTTAATTAAAATTGATTGGTTAGGTTCCTCCCGCGCCGATACTTCCCGCCCTTGGAATTGGTATTCTTCCCAAGACAAAGGAGGTGGTGCATTAGGGTCTTTAGGTTCCCACGCCTTCGATTATATTTCCTGGCTATTTGGCCCAGTCAGCAGATTAAACGCCCACCTGAGTACCGCCATTCCCGCACGAGTTGACCCGGCTAGCCAAGAATTAAAGCCAGTAAATACAGATGATACCTGTCTGCTATCTCTGGAATTAGCTGATGGCACACCTTGCCAAGTTACTATCAGTGCTGTAGTTCACGCCTCCAGGACACATGGGGTAGAAGTGTATGGCGATCGCGGTACTCTAGTATTAGGTAGTGAAAATCAAAAAGATTATATACATGGATTTCGGGTTTGGGGTTCCCAACCAGGTCAACCCCTGCAAGAAATTGAAATCCCTAGCCGCTTAGTGTTTCCGCAAAATCACGCCGATGGACGCATTTCGGCATTTACCCGTGTAGTAGACCAATGGGTACAGGGAATTGAACGCCAACAAGAAATAGTCCCATCCTTGCGAGAAGGTGTTTATTCGCAATTATTAATGGATTTATCTCATAAATCTCATACAACATCAAATTGGATAGATGTACCCAACCTGGAAGCATTTCTAACGGATAATTATTAAGAACATAATATAGCAGATCAGATCCCCAATTTCTGGAAGAAGTCGGGGATCTTTGGGTTCGTGACTTACTTAGTAACCGTAACTGAATGACTTAGCTAGAATAGTCACATGACCAATGGCGTAAACTGTGACAAATGCCTCTGCTAACTTAGTTAATGTCGACATATCGCTGACATAGCCACCATAACCGTAGCTACCACCGGAGATGGCATCGACATCTTTTAATTCATTGAGAAAACTTTCAGAATCCTGAAATAATTCCGCACCAGCATTGTTTAGTTCAGAAAGAGTGATGTTTGCCATAATATTTGCTCTTCAAGTATTTGTGACGGTAATTTTCAACTTGATTGACTCAAAAGCCATCTAGGACAGCACGGTATCAATAGAGATTAGCTTTATTTTCAATACCGTGCTGAATTACTAAGCCATTAGTAACCGTAACTGAATGACTTAGCTAGAACAGTCACATGACCAATGGCGTAAACTGTGACAAATGCCTCTGCTAACTTAGTTAATGTCGACATATCGCTGACATAGCCACCATAACCGTAGCTACCACCGGAGATGGCATCGACATCTTTTAATTCATTGAGAAAACTTTCAGAATCCTGAAATAATTCCGCACCAGCATTGTTTAGTTCAGAAAGAGTGATGTTTGCCATAATATTTGCTCTTCAAGTATTTGTGACGGTAATTTTCAACTTGATTGACTCAAAAGCCATCTAGGACAGCACGGTATCAATAGAGATTAGCTTTATTTTCAATACCGTGCTGAATTACTAGTTAAATGAAGCGATGAAAGTCATTAGTAACCGTAACTGAATGACTTAGCTAGGTAGGTAACATGACCAATTGCATAAGTGCCAACAAATGCCTCTGCCAACTTAGTCAGGAAGGACATATCGCTGACATAGCCGCCATAACCGTAGCTGCTACCGCCGGAAATGGAATCTACATTTTTCAATTCATTGAGAAAACTTTCAGAATCTTCAAATAATTCCACACCAGCGTTGTTGAGTTCAGAAAGAGTGATATTTGCCATAATATTTGCTCCTCAAGCATTTGTGACGATTATTTTCAACTTGATTGGTTCTCAGGGATAATTGTTAGTAAATTTCATCCCGGAACAGCTATCTAGTACAGCACGGCATCCAGAAAGATATTCTTTCTAACATTTTCCAAAGCCTATATCACAGCCTTTTTAATTGGAAATACCGTGCTATGGTACTAGTTAAATGAAGAGAGTAAAGCCATTAGTATCCATAGCTGAATGACTTGGCTAGGTAGGTAACATGACCAATTGCATAAGTTCCAACAAATGCCTCTGCCAACTTAGTCAGGAAGGACATATCGCTGACATAGCCGCCATAACCGTAGCTGCTACCGCCGGAAATGGAATCTACATTTTTCAATTCATTGAGAAAACTTTCAGAATCTTCAAATAATTCTACACCAGCGTTGTTGAGTTCAGAAAGAGTGATGTTTGCCATAATATTTGCTCCTCAAGCATTTGTTGCTTATAGACTTGATTGGTTAACAATTAAGAACTGTTCCCTTAACTGTTACTGCTATTTTTATTCATGCAATTCGGTAAAGTCAAGGACAAAACCTGTTTAAAATAGACATATAATAGTAATTATTGTCTTGTGGAAAAAGTTATTTAAGTCTGACAACAACTGGTTTTATATATGTAATGTGCAAAGTACAGATAAGATTTAAAATTCAGAATTTAGTCTTAGCGGGAGTAAAACTCTACGTCTTTTTCGCGAATTTTGATGTCGTAGTTGCCAAAAAAATCATGTCCTAGTAATCCCACACCTGCTTTTGGGGCGATCGCCACTTCTAGATTATTAGCCACAACTCCACCCGCCGCCACAGAATTTACCTTACCAGTGGGAAATAGGACTTGAGTCCCATCCGCAATTTGTGCTTGCATGATCCCTGTAGCCTGGAGTTCAAGGGTATGAGCCATTTTGGAAGTAATCAGAGTACCGTGAGCGCCAGTATCTACAATCATTTCAAAAGTGTTATTGTCATTGAAGGTGACATCAATTACAGGAGTTCTACCAAGACGGCGTTTGATGGGAACCCGAAAAATTTTGTGGTTATTCTGGGTCAGAGGTTTCTTGCTGACACCGCAAAGCTTCCCTAATCGCACCATTTTGCCCGAAGAGGTGATCATGAAGCATAATCCTGGATCTTCCGCGATCGCCCTGTAGGAGAATGCTGAGAATACCAGCGTCGGAATTACTGCTATCAAAGCTAGGTTCATTGTTTTAATTTGATACCACCAACCATTCTTCATATTATGTTGCTCTGTGAATTTTGCTATATATGTTGATACATGAATTGCCCAGACTATCAGCAAACTTTCCAGTATTCACTCTGAGGAGAATACCAAACAATAGATTATCCGGTGTTGCTGATGATGAATTTTAATCAAGTACCAAGCGCAGAGAGTTCAGATATTAATATGTGCCACATTTTTCAACCAAGTAAATTTAACTAGATAATTACATCTTGTTCCAGATATTTTAACTGTAATTACTGTTAGTAAATTAAAGATTAATTAAAGCCATGATAAAAATACGGAGTTTGTCACCGGATTTATAGCAACAGCGAACAACTCAGCGTACCTCTGCGTTTACCTTAGCGCCCCTCTGCGTTAAAAAAAGACCCCTGCGGGCATTTATTTTGGCATCATGTTAGCTAAACTTGCTACAGAATTAAAACTCAATTCATGTGTAAATACAAACAAGTAGCTTTATAGCAGCCTTGACACTTTAGTTACACAGCAACAATGAAAAGACGATATTTTCTCTTATTTGGCTTGGCAGCACTTGCAGTCTCGGTGAGTGGATTCTTCTTGAGCGAATTATCTTTATCATCAGTAGAGCGGACATTACTCGCTCAAAAACCAGTGACAATAACTGTCTCAGCAGCTTCTGACCTCACCTTTGTCTTTAAAGAAATAGGGGCTTTGTGGGAGCAAGACACAGGCAACAAAGTTACATTCAACTTTGGTTCAACAGGTCAGATAGCACAACAAATTGAACGCGGCGCACCAGTAGATTTATTTGCTGCGGCTAACAAATCTTTTGTGGAAGACCTGGACAAAAAAGGGTTGATTCTTTCCCAGACCAAAGCACTGTATGGTCGTGGACTAATTACTGTATGGACAAGACAAGACAGCCCACTTAATCCCAAAGATATTAAAGATTTAATCAAACCAGAATATAAGAGAGTTGCTATTGCGAATCCCGACCATGCACCCTACGGCACAGCAGCCAAACAAGCATTGCAGTCAGCAGGTATCTGGGATACTATCCAACCTAAACTGGTAATTGGTAACAACATTCGTCAAACACAACAATATGTAGAAACTGGTAACGTAGATGTATGTATTAATGCCCTATCTTTAAGTATAAATCGACCAGGAAAATGGGAATTAATTCCGGAAAATATGCATGAACCCATTGACCAAATGTTGGCTGTGGTCAAAAAAAGCCGCCATTCCACACAAGCCCAAGACTTTGCTAAATATATTAACAGTTCCAAGGGTAGACCATTAATGAAGAAGTACGGTTTTATTTTGCCAGGAGAGACACTAAATTGATAGATTGGTTTCCATATATCTTGTCATTGCAGATTACAGCTTGTGCCACAGTTTTACTAGTAATTGTCGGCTTAGGATTGGCGATACTCTTAGCCCGTGTGCGTTTTCCAGGGGAAAAAGTAGTATCCACTGTACTAAATTTACCCTTAGTATTGCCGCCTAGCGTTCTGGGTTTTTATCTGCTGTTCATTCTGGGTCGGGGTAGTCCGCTTTTAGAATGGTTTGGCATAGATATATTATTTACTTGGCAAGCAGCAGCGATCGCCTCAACTATAGTAGCATTACCTTTAATGGTAGAAGCAGCCAGAGCTGCGATCGCTGATGTCAACCCCGAACTAGAAGCCGCCGCCCGGACTCTTGGTGATTCAGAAATTGAAGTCTTATGGCGAGTCACCCTACCCTTAGCCCGTTCAGGAATCTTAGCAGGATTCATCTTAGCAGTTGCCAGAGCATTAGGTGAATTTGGAGCCACATTAATGGTTGCAGGTAATATTCCCGGACGCACCCAAACCTTACCCCTAGCCATATACGATGCAGTTCAAAACCAAGAATATGGCAAAGCCAACTTAATGGTACTCGTAATTACAGTTTGGGCATTTCTGCTGCTTTTATGGGTGCGTCGCCTGGGTTCACCTGCTGTTCTGAAAAAGTCTAAAAATAACACCAAATTGAAAACATAAAATCACCACACCGAAATCCTTTCTTCTTTTCTTTCCTTCTTAGCGTCCTTAGCGTACTTTGCGGTTCGTTCCTCATATAATTATGGAACTTTTAGTAGATATCCACAAAAAACTCGATAGTTATCCCTTAGAAGTAACCTTTAACCTCCAGAAAAAAGTATTAGGAATTTTAGGAAGTTCCGGTTCCGGTAAAAGCATGACCTTACGCTGTATTGCCGGACTAGAGACCCCTAAAAAGGGTAAAATTGTCTTGAACGGACGAGTTTTATTTGACTCAGCGCAGCGGATTAATCTCCCGATTCGGGAACGTCGTGTTGGTTTTCTATTTCAAAACTACGCCTTGTTTCCCCACCTAACTGTGGCGCAAAATATCACCTACGGTTTAACAAAACTTCCCACAGACGAAATTCAGCAGCGTCTAGCAACCCAACTCCAAGAATTGCGGATTTCCGGCTTAGAAAATCGCTATCCTCACCAACTTTCAGGAGGACAGCAACAACGGGTAGCCTTAGCCAGGGCGTTAGCAATCAAACCAGAAGTATTACTATTAGATGAACCATTTTCAGCCCTGGATACATATCTGCGCCACCAATTACAAGAACAATTAATTGAAACCCTCAGCACTTATTCAGGGGTGACACTATTTGTTACCCATAATTTAGAAGAAGCCTACGAAGTGTGTCAACAGTTGTTGGTCATGTCTGAAGGACAAGTTATTGCTAACGATGATAAACAAAATATTTTCGACCATCCCAATACTTACACTGTCGCGCAGTTAACAGGGTGCAAAAACTTTTCCCCAGCAACAGTAGTATCTGCGAATCAAGTCAAAGCCTTAGATTGGGACTGCACCCTCAAAGTGATGCAACCCTTACCCCAGTCACCAGCTTATATAGGCATTCGCGCCCATCATCTCAGCTTTACAAGTGACCCCAACGCAGAGAATACCTTTCCCTGTTGGTTAGTCAGGACACGAGAAACACCGCACCGGATGACGCTGTATTTACGATTGCACAGTTCATTAAATAACAATCATGATTACCACCTACAGGCGGAAGTATTTAAAGAAAAATGGCTAAATATTAAAGACAAACCCTTCCCCTGGTACGTTCGTTTAGATACGGTGAAACTGTTCTTAATGCCGGAATAAAAACATCAGATTCCCTCGTAGTCAGTAAGTCGGCTAGAAAAATTCAATAGACATCTGGTGAGAATTAAATGTGCGTTTCCTATAACCCTTGTAGAGACGTTCCATGGAACGTCTCTACATTCTTTTCTGGAGATGACTAATGTACATCAAGAAATATAAATTGTTCGTAGTGGCGTGGCAAGCTTAAAATGATGCAAAAAATTGTAGGTTGGGTTGACGTAACCAAACCCAACATCATTGGTAGCGTTGCGCTGCGCTTAACCTAACCTACGTTTAAGGCACTATTTTAGACTAAGCAGCAATACTTAGAGACAATCAAAGCATTGAGTGCTGTGTGAAATAATGGCGATATAATTCACAGCTTGGTATTACTTTATCTTTTAACTGTTTGATTAGCCCCATACTGCTTAGTTTATAAGTCATGAGCGAATCTAATGATATTGGTTTTTGAGCATTTATGATGGTATATAATGCTTTTGCCAATTCAGGGTATTCTTGCAAAGTTGCTTGATGACGCTGCAAGTGAGAAGAATAAATTCCGCTCGATGTAGCTGCTGTATCCAGGAATTGAGCAAAGGTAATTTCTCCCCGGCTGAGATGATAAATAGCTATATGTACCAATGCTGGATGTCCTTCTACCATAGCCATAAGTTCTGTCGCTTCCGGGCTATTATTCCAGTTAAGTCCATAGCATTGAGCTAACTGCTGTACCTGCTCTAAACTGAAGCTGCTTAACTCTATTGGTAGACCAACATTAAATGGAGATTGCTTTAACTGAAGAGGTACATAAATTTCAGTTGAGTGAACTATAATCAGCCGTAACTTTTGCCAAATTGGTTGTCTCTTAGCTTCCTCATACCAGGAACGAAATAGAGGTAAAACATCTTTTGCTACTTGAGGATGTTCAAAAATATAGTTGACTTCATCCACCACTAAAACCAGCGGAGTATTAATATTATTTAATAGATGGTTGCGGAAATAAAGAGAACAACTAATTTTGCTGCCGATATCTTCATCCCAATAGTCCTCTAACCTTTGTTCCATCTGAAGTTGACGAGTTACATTGGCACATAACCAGCGCAAAAATCGATTTAAATCATTCAAAATTTCATTGTCAATTTGTTCTAGATTTAAGCTCACAGTGTGGTAGCCTTGGTGAGTGGCATAATCCAAGCTTCTCAGTAGCAAAGAAGTTTTACCCATCTCTCTAGGTGCTTTAATCCGCACTAAAGCCCCAGGTTTTTTAATCTCTTCATAAACTTGCCTTTCTACTGCGGCTCGTTGTATGTAAAAAGGAGAACCGAGGGGAACTGCACCACTTGGATAACAGGGCGCATTGGGGGAGTTGTCCATATTTTCTATAGATACAGAAAGATAGGGGCTGATATGGGATGCAACAACCGTTTTTTCCATGTCTTTGTGCTTGTTAAACTCCGAATTAGCGGTAACAATCTGGGAGTTAGAGATTTGTCTTGTCAGGTTTTCATTTACCCAATCCAAATTAAATACTTGCGCGTAGATTGGGTTTTTGACTGTTAAACTTCCTTGATGTTGGGTGACAAGTCCCGATAGACGTAATTCTAAATACTCAGGGGAGTTGTGAGTTGGTATTTTTCCCTCTTGGATAATTTGCTGATATAGCTTTAATAATTGGGCGCTTTTGGGAGTATTACGAAGTAGGCGATCGCGAATTGTTCTCAAATGCTCTGGTTCGTCCTGAGTTTCCCAATTTTTGATAATTTGATTCTGAACCATTTGCTCAACCCACTGCGACTCCCCGCCCTCTTGATAACGGCAAAATTCTGTGTTGTTATTACAGCAATGGACAATTAACCAACAGAGTTTTTGAGTAAGAAAAGGTTGTCCACTAGTCCAATATAAAATTTCTTTTAAAATTACTTCAGGGCTGCTAACTTTTCCGATTAATCCCTTTACCAAAGGGGCGCTATCTTTGAGATTAAATCCTTGAAGTTCAATGGCTCGACCAATGTTAAAGGGAGTGGAATAGTGTTTATCTTGAATTAAATCTGAAGGTGTTGCTACCCCTAACAAAGCAAAACAAAGTCGCCGATAAGCTGGCTTGACAGCTCGACTTTCATAGCAGTGACGAATCAGGGCAAAAAATTCGTCGGTGGCAAACTTCAGACCCAGCACGTTATCAATTTCATCAATAAAGATAACTATTTTCTGCTGGATTTGGGTCAGTAATACCGTTTCGATAAATTCATTTAAGCACTGGATGGGAGATAGGTCATCGCGTTCTTTTAACCAGCTGCGTCGATTTATTTGTAGCTTAAAACCGCTTACCAGTTCCTGTATAATCCCGCCATACCATTGGGGAGCCGTAATTTGCTGGCTACCAATGCCGCTTAATTCAATTTCTGTACAGGCAAATCCTTGAATTTGCAACTTATCCATTGTCCTGACTCGTAAGCTAGACTTCCCCATCTGTCTAGCGTTGAGAACATAGCAGTAATCAAGAGCTAATAACCCTTCATAAAGTTCTGTATCCGCCTGTCGCACGACATAAGTTGGAGCATCAGGCGGTAGACTACCACCTGGTTGATAGCTGGCGTTGAATTTGGCAAACATTAATAACTTTAGAGATTTAAAACTTTATTTAGTTATATATTTTCGCATATATATGACGGAATACCTGAATTTAACTCAATTGGTTGAATTTTACTGAGTTGTAATAATCCTAAATTTAACTCAACTATGGAATTTAAAAGTCAAGCATACTTAAAATTGTGATGAATAAGACAACAACTAATAACAAAGCAATGGGGTTTGATGTGTCAAGGATAAGAGATACAACGGCTGATTTTAGTGATATTGCAACACTGCCCGGACTGCAATCTCTCTGGGCTGAGTATCTCGGCGACCCTCGCATATGCGTTGCGGTTCTTGACGGACTAGTTGACGACTCACACCCCTGCTTCAACGGTTCCCATCTGACTCAACTGCCGACTTTAGTTTCTGGTGTCGCTGACCAAGGAACCGCATCCCAGCATGGAACTCACGTTACCAGCGTGATATTTGGTCAACATGACAGCCCCATTCGTGGCATTGCCCCTGGCTGTCGTGGTCTGATTATTCCCGTGTTTACAAATGGGAGTCAAGGTGGTGTCACGCCCTGTTCCCAGATTGACTTGGCACGAGCCATCGCCCAAGCAGTTGAGCAGGGAGCCAATGTAATTAACGTTAGCGGTAGTCAATTAGCGGCCTCATCGGAGTCAGATAAATTGCTGGCTAATGCAGTCCGCCTTTGTGCCGACAACAACGTTCTGATTGTTGCAGCTGCGGTCAATGATGGCTGTGATTGTCTTCATGTTCCAACTGCTCTTGAGTCGGTATTAGCAGTAGGTGCAATGGATTTTTCTGGAAACCCTATCAGTTTTAGCAACTGGGGTCAGGTTTACAGATCCCAAGGCATCCTCGCCCCTGGGGAAAACATCTTAGGTGCTATCCCTGGTGGTGGAACTGCTGCCAGAAGCGGCACAAGTTTTGCCACGCCAATTGTCTCAGGACTCGTTGCCTTATTACTCAGTATTCAACTGCAACGAGGCCAGAAGCCTGACCCCCACGCTATTCGTAAGGCCATTCTCAAAACTGCTTTACCTTGCAACCTACAAAAAAGTTTAGATAGCCGACGCTGTTTAGTTGGAACTCTAAATATATCCGGGGCAGAATCCCTAATTAAAAAGGAAAGAATACAAAAAATATCTAATCAACAAGAAGTAATGATTCAAGCAAGTAAAGTTCACAACATTGAGCCAGAACTGGCTAGCCCACCAACAGATTCAGGAATGCAAGACCCAAATTTGGCAGAATCTAGCTTTTCATTACCAACAATCAGTGTACAGGATTCGTCAGCGAATGTAGTTCCTTCCTCCGTCACTCCTTCTGAGTGTGCTACCTGTGCAGGAGATACTACAGGACCGCAGCTAGTTTATGCACTAGGAGAACTGGGGTATGATTTCGGCACTGAAGCCCGTCGAGATTCATTTACCCAATCTATACCCGATGGTACTAGTCTGTTTGACTATCTCAATAATAATCCTTGGGAAGCCCAATCACTAATTTGGACACTCAATCTGGATACTACACCAATTTATGCCGTGATGCCAAGCGGTCCTTACGCATCTGTAGTTTACGACCGAATTCGCTCATACATAGCAGATACCAATGTAGAGCGGGTATCTGTTCCAGGATATATCGGCGGCAGAATCAAGCTAATGTCTGGTCAAGTTGTTCCTGTGATTATCCCAGGAGTGCGGGGTATGTACAGTTGGTCAGTTTCCGCCTTAGTCCAATCTGTGACGAGAATGACAACTTTAGCAGCAGGAGTAACTCGAGAAGTTTTGAGTAATCGCATTGAAGAATATCTGAGTCGTATTTATTATGACTACCGCAACCTGGGAGTTACTCCTCAAGAACGAGCGCTCAACTTCTCCGCAACTAACGCCTTTCAGACCTCTGCGGCAATCGCTGGTGCAACAGGTGAGCAACGAGTGCTTCAGGATATTTCTGTAGAGAAGAGTCCTATCTGTCGCCCTGATTCAGATTGCTACGACGTGAAGTTGAGCTTCTCTGACCCAGAAAATAACCAACGTTCTAACAAAGTCTATCGATTCACCATTGATGTCAGCGATGTAATTCCTGTCACTATCGGTCAAGTCCGTTCTTGGACTGTCTCATGACTTCATCATTTCTGCTTTTGCTCTGAATGGTCAACACAACTTTAAAGAATAAATATAAATATACTACCAATACAAGCCCTACCAATAATTAGAAAAGTCAGTACAGCAGAAGATTGCCGCGCTCCACTATGGCTAACGCCACGCTACGCGAAGGTTATGCTCGCAATGACAAGCAAAAAAATATATAGAGTTTCATATTAAACTTGCATAGAGCGATCGCATGATGGGCTACAAAGTAATGATTGCGATCGCATAACAGAGCGTGATGGCACAAACGCCCACCGTAGTTATTGCGCGGTTACACACCTGAGTAGGGTGTTAGGGCTAAAGTTTTCGTTCCTTCAGCCAGGAAAAAGCAATCGCAGAGGTGAAGCAGTTCTACCTCAGTCTGCGTCTGTCGCATCAGCCGCAGGAAATCACCTTCAGCGTCAACACTCAGGGCAATGTAGTTGAGGAACCTTTTGAGGTAGCCGACGCGCGCTCGCACTGGCATGGTTGCGGCGGCTGGAGTTTGCCATAAACGATCAATATAGTTGCGTACCTCTATTAAAGGAACCGGTGTAATCGGCTCGAAGCGCAAAGCCTGCCGAATTTGATCAAACAGCCAAGGATTTCCAATCGCCCAACGTCCCACCATCACACCCGCCGCGCCTGTTTGAGAAAGCACTTCCAGGGCAGTTGTCGCCGAGTGGATATTGCCATTGGCCAGCACTGGACAATCAACCCGTTTCACCGCTTCCGCAATCAAATCATATCTCACTACCCCGTGGTACATATCTTTCACCGTGCGACCATGCACACTCAGTAAATCAATACTGTGGCGATTGATGATATCTAGAATTTCGTAAAAGGTATCTGTATTTTCAAAACCTACGCGCATTTTCACAGTCAAAGGTCGATCATTCACTACCTGCCGCAGTTCTGCCAAAATCCGATCCACTTTTTCTGGTGAAAGCAGTAATCCACCCCCAACATTTTTGCGATAGATTCTCGGTGCTGGACAGCCCATGTTCAAATCAATTCCAGCGATGTTATAGCCGCAGAGTTTCTGTGCTGTTCTTACTAAGTCTGGAATGCTTTCGCCAATCATTTGAGCAAAAACGGGGCGACCTGTGTCGTTTTCGGTGATTGCTGCCAGAATGCTACGATTGAGCCGTGAGGTATCATTGACACGGAAATACTCGGTGAAAAAGTAGTCAGGACTGCCGTAGTGGGCAATGACCTTCATAAACCAGAGGTTTGTCACATCCTGCATGGGCGCAAGGGCGGTGAGGGGTAGGTCTTTCTGGAGTGATTGGGGAAGTGATACCTGCGACATAGAGATGAAGAGCGTTCGACAAAGCATCACTCTATCAAAAAATGGGCGTTGCTGATTTCAAATATGAATTAGGCTCACGCATTAGCGAAGCGTTCGCGTAGCGTGCTGTAAGCTCTAGCACGAAGTGCGTTAGGCGCAAAGGCGCAAAGGTAGGAAGAAAAATCAAGGTGATGTTGGCATTTCATACTTTAGTTCAGCAACGTCAAATTTTGACTACTTTGGCTTTCTCATGCCAAGATCGCAATTATCGGCAAAAGTTTTGGTAAACTTGATGCGATCGCCCATCCTATGGGCTAAGTCCTCATCATATCGCTAAAATATTGACGATATAACTGACAGCGCGGCTCTACTTCATTACCCGCAAGCTTCACTAAACCTATACTCTGCAACTGATAGGCTGATATTATTTCCAATCGCATTGGCTCAGTCGAAGAAATCACAGTTTGAAATGCTGCCATGAGTTTCGGCTCTTGTTGTAAATTCAACCAATACTCTTTTAAATGATGGCGAAAAATTCCCGCATCTGTGGAAGCCTCTGCTAATAATTGTTCCAGGGTGATATCAGGATAACTTTTGAGGTGAGAGAATGTCTGCTGCAACAGGTAAGGATGACCACCTACCAATTGCATTAAGGGGTCTACTAAAGATCCATCTCCTGCTAATCCATATTGTCGGGCAAAGGCTTGTACTTGCTCTCTAGTGAATTCTGGTAGCTCAATGGGTAAGCCGACATTAAAGGGCGACTGATTAATATTTAAGCGGATATAAACGTCGGTAGAATGAGCGATCGCTAATCGCAACTTTTTCCAGTTTGGACGGCTTCTGGCTTTCTCATACCAAGAACGTAACAACCCAAAAAAGTCTTCATAAACTTCAGGATAAGGGAAAAGTGCATCCACATCATCTAAGTATAAAACTAGAGGACTATCTGCTGCTGCTAAGAGGTATTCTTCTAAATAAGTTGTGCAACTTACCTTAGCACCCATACCTTCTTCATCCCAATGTTCATCTAACTGATTGGGTAACTTGAGTTCTCGGCTGAGGTTGAGGCAGAACCAGCGTAAAAATTTATTCAAGTTAGTCAGATGAGTTTGCCGATCCGCCATCTCTAAGCTTAAACTGACTGTACGATAGCCCTGCTTTGCCACTTTAGCTAATACCCGTTCTAAGAGGGAAGTTTTACCCATTAATTTCGGTGCTTTTACCCGAATCAGGGAACCGGGTTGCAACAGAGTTTCATAGCAGAGCAATTCAATTGAAAAGCGCTCTACATATAATTCAAGAGCCGGAAAATCTTGTTTAACTTCAGTTGAATTGCCGTTCCACTGTTGGCTATTAGCCGTTATTGATTCTGGACTTAGTAAGTCATATTCAGATGTAAATTGCCTCTCCCAACATTGCTTTTCCCAACTTCGTTTTAAAGCTTCCTTAAAATTACTTTTTTTTACTTTTTCTCCTACAGCATCTGTCAGCAATTTCCAAAGCTTGGGGGCAATATCTTGACTAATGTAACTAGTTGCGTACTGGTTTTTAGCCGCAATTTGGTCATATTCTTCTCGTTCCCAAGCTCCTTTAATTACTATTATTTCGATATCAGTTAAGCTTCTATCGAATTTTCTGAAAACTGCTTGATTAGCAATTGTAATTGCCTCATCCAAGTTAAAATTCATCATATTCTGGAGTGAAAGCTTTTATTTATTTTATGGATATTTATTAAATTAACTTGTACTAATCTCCGACTTTAAAATGACTTTTCTCCCTGCAACTAGTTTGAAAAGCTTGACTATTCATCAGCCTTTTTTTAGAGTATCATATATGTTGCGTAATCCAACCATGATTAAAAATAACTTCATAAATACGGTTGTGGATTGTTAAATAACTCTGTTCTTTAACTAGTAAACCTGATAATATCAATTCTCGTTCATCCAGACTGTCCAATGCCCTCACCTGTCCTTGCTGTAAAATTTGGCGATATAGTTCTAGCATCTGAGTAGGTTGTCGTTCACCCTTGAGGATGCGATCGCGAATCGTCCTTAAATGCTCTGGTTCATCCTGATATTCCCAATCTTCGATAATATGAGTGCGAATCAAGTTTTCAATCCAGACTTTTTCACTTTTTTCAGGAATAGACGATGAGGAACTGCGGATCATCTGGCAAATCTTTTGAGTTAAAAAAGGCTGACCATTAGTCCAGAACAAGACTTCTTTCAGCAATGCTTGCGGGTTGCTAACCTTGTCAGAAAACCCCTGTAGCAGAGGTTGAGCTTCGTGTAATTGGAAGCCATGCAGTTGAATTGCCTGACCAATATTAAAAGGCGTTCGACGATAATCTGTGATTAAATCACTAGGAGTAGTAACTCCCAATAAAACAAAGCACAACCGCTGATACTCTGGATTAATTCCGCGCTGATTATAGCAGGAACGAACTAGGGCAAAGAAGTCATTAACTGAAAAGTCTAAACCTAAAACACTATCGATTTCATCTAAAAATATGACTATCTTCGGTGCGAGATTATTATCCGGTAATGTGACTTGACCTAACAAAACTTCTTCAAAAAATCTACTCAATCGCTGCATAGGAGAAAGTTCGATATTTTCTTTCCACCAAGCTTTTAAATTCACTTTATCTAACAGGTCAAAACCTTGCCACAACTCCACAGCTAATCCCTTGTACCATTGCTCTGGGGTAATGTTTTCACTGCCAATTCGGGTCATGTCAATGGCAGCACAGCAGAAACCTTCTTGCTGCAAATGGTGCATCATCCGCACCATCAAGCTTGATTTACCCATCTGGCGGGTATTGAGAATATAACAAAATTCTCCAGTTTTTAATGCTTTATAGAGGTAACGGTCAGCAGATCGCACTACATAAGTAGGAGCATCAATTGGCAAGCTACCGCCAACTTGATAATCATAAACTGAGGCTTCTTCGGCAGTTTTAAGCAGAGCATTTTCAAATTCTAATTTAGCTTGAGTCGCTTTCAGAATTTCCAGAGTTTGTGATAGTTCTTGAGTCCGTTCTTCTACTTTTTCCTCTAAGGTGGCGTAGAGGCGAGAATTTTCAATAGAAATAGCAGCTTGACTAGAAAGGATATTTAAAACTTGCACCCGGTCTGCTGTAAATGCTTCTGTGGTCAGATTATTTTCCAAATATAAAATACCACTCAGTTTTCCTTGATGAATCAGGGGAATGCAGAGAATTGATTTAGGTTGAGTGGCGACAATATAAGGGTCTTGAGTAAATTGTCCCTCATGGGCGGCATGATTGAGAACTATATTTTCCTGGGTGTGGGCGACATAGTTAATGATGGCGGTTGACAGCAACGGGGTTTGGGTAGAGGGATCTAGAGTATCGACAGGTAATGATTGTAGTATAGCCATGCCATCGGAATCTACGGAGGCGATCGCTTCCATCACCCAGTTATCATCATCAGGTAGAAGCAGAAATCCTTGTTGAGCGCCGGCATTCTCAATCATGATTTTCATTAACTTGGCCAGCAACTTGCTGAGAATAATTTCTCCAGCTAGGACTTGAGATGCTTTAATAACCGTTGTTAAATCAAGAATTTCTCCATCATTACCAGTAGTAGAGATAGTTGGACTGAGACTTTTAACTTTTCCTTGATTTGTAGTTAATATAAAATATTGTGGATATTCGTCTTCTAATTGCTTGACTTTGGCTTTAGCACCCCAACGGGTGTAACAATGGTGAGAATTTCTCAGATATAGCTGTCCAATTTCTTCCCTACCAAGATTGAGATAAAATTCTGCTGCGCGTTCATAGGCTAAAGCTTCTTCATGGATAACCTCATATTTATTAGCACCTTGAATAGCTTTTTCATATAATTCTTGTGCTTGCCAATATTCTCCTAAAACTCTTGATTTTTCAGCCGCAACCAAATCATATTTATGTTGAAAATTTGCCACACAATGGTTAGTCCATATCTTCATACTCTCCTGATTTTTATCTACTTGCTCAATTAATTCTATTTGCTGCTTAACATCACAGTTTTGATATTCAGCCAACGCAGCCAGGGACAAATAGAAATTATGTTGGGGAGCTGTAAATAATGAGCTACAAGCTTGTATATATTTGGAGGCATTAATTCCACTATCCAAAGCTTGACGATAATCTTTAAAAAAGTAAGCAGAAATTGTTTTGACAAAATATACAAAAAACATTAGCCAAGTATTATTAGTTTCTATCCAATTTTGCAAATACTTTTCCTCTTCTTCTTGACAAGTACCAACAATAAAATTGTCCTGGTAACTGTTGATTGTCAACAGATTAATTACTAAATTGTGAAGAATATCTATACAATATAGAGAATAGAGAAATCCTGTTTTGTTAATATGTTTAGAATATTTTTGAAACTCCTCGTCAACCTCTTCTAAATTATATCCACTCAATAACTTAAAGCAGCAATAATCTATAGCTAGATAAGAACTAGACTCATTATCTCCTGCATCTGTACCTGTTTTAAAACTTTGTTTTAATTGGTTTTCTGCAACTATCTTTCTCAGAGGTTCCTTCCAGTGGTAAATCTGTGAGTAATACACATGTATAACAAAAGCTTCTGATTTAGGAATATTAAACTTTTCTAATAGATTGAGCGCCAGTCTACCAAATTTATCTCCATTCTCAATATCATTTTTAATAATACATAAAAACATTCCATAAACACTATAAGTCCAAGCTGATTCAGGGGAATGTCCGTATTTTAGGTAAAGATTTATCTGAGTTAATATTACTTCTATTGATAACGGAAAGTTAGTCGTGCTTGTAACGGTAATAATCTGTTGTAGTATTACTGTAGCTGCTATTTGTGACTGGTCGCTCATTACAGGCAATTTAGCTAAATCCTCAATATCTTCAATTCCTTTTTCTTGTAAAAATAATTTTATCGATTCTTGTTGTTGGGCAATTTTATCTTCTATTTTGCTGGGTTCTGGTAAGATATTTATCCCAAATTCTTTTAATGCTTCAAGAGCAGTATCTATTGCTTTATCAGGTTTAAATGTTGTATTATAATATAATATCTTTAACTGCTCGATCTTAGATTTATCCCAAATAGACTTTGCTTGTTTTATTACTTCTTCTGCAACTTCTTCAAAACGTGCAAATTTAGTGTTTAAGCAAAGTAATTCTAATATTTCTACATGGAATTCAAAGGTCAATTTATACTGCTCACTCCAGCTATTAGATGCTAGCAGTTGTAATCCTGCTTCTAAATACTTAAGAGCAGGTGCATAAGCTGTGGATGCCTTAGACTTTTTCCCTGCTTGTAGATTCAATTTAGCTAACTCATCTTTTTCTAGTTGTTCAGCTATTAATTCTGCGCCTTCATTCAATTGATTGACAATATTAAAAATATTTTCATCTAATTCATCTGCTTGAGTATTTTTCCACAAGAGACGGCCTATTTGCAAATGAATATATTTTTTCTCCCCTTCTAAAATGAGACTATAAGCTGCTTGTTGAACTCGGTCATGTAAAAATTTATAGGGAATAAAAGCAGAGTCAATTTCTAACGCATCACTTGTTATTTCTTCCTGACTCCATAGCAGGGGTAATTTATAGTCATTGCTTAAGGGAATAATCAAACCTTCCTGGAGTGCTGGTTGTAGTTCTTGAGAAGTAACAATTGGAGATTTTTTATTGACAATAGACAGAAGTTCTAAATTAAAATTGTTTCCTACACAGGCGGCTAATTTTAAAATATTCTGTGTATTTTGGTCTAGTCTCTCAATCTTTCTGACCATTAAATCAACTACATTATCAGTTATTCCTACTTCTTGAATTTGCTCAATATCCCATTGCCAAAAACCTCTATTATCTTCTCCTGGATTAATAGAAAATTGAGGGACAATAAATGCCAACAAGTTTTCTTTATATAATATTTTGAACAATTGAGTCACAAAAAAAGAATTACCAGCCGTTTTTTTAGTTACTAACTCTGCTAAAGGTTGTACATATTCACTTGAACAATTTAGGGTATCAGCCATTAATTTCTTAACATCAGCAATTCCCAAAGGTTGAAGCATGATTTGATTAACTGTAATTTCAGCTTTTTGAATTGCTTCTAATGTTTGCATTAAAGGATGTGTAGGACTGACTTCATTATCTCGATATGCCCCTATAACCAATAAACATTGGCTGTCAGTCTTGGCAATTAATTTTTCAATTAAATTCAAAGATGGTAAATCTGCCCATTGTAAATCATCGAGAAAAATAGCTAAAGGGTGTTCTTCTTGACTGAAAATTTGAACAAATCTGGCAAAGAATAAATTAAACCGATTTTGTGTTTCTGTTGCTGCTAGTTGCTCAACAGAAGGCTGTTTACCAATCATCTTTTCTAAGTCAGGAATGACATCAATAATGATTTGAGCATTATTTCCTAACGCGGCTAATATTTTTTCTTTCCACGTTTGTAGGATTATTTCTGCTTCACTCAAGAGTTGACGGATTAAACCTTGAAAAGCTTGTGTGATTGCTGCGTAAGGAATATCTCGCTGTAACTGGTCAAATTTGCCATTGATAAAGTATCCTCTGCGCTGTGTAATCGGTTTATGAATTTCATTGACCAAGGCAGATTTACCGATGCCAGAATAACCACAAACCAGGATTATTTCAGTATTCCCTTGGCTAACGCGTTCAAATGTAGTTAACAGTTGAGTAATTTCCTGCTCTCGACCATAGAGTTTTTGAGGAATATGAAACTTATCAAAAATATCCTGACTTCCTAAAGAAAAAACAGCAATTTTTCCTGTCGTCTTTAATTGCTGAAGACAGGTTTCTAAATCTGCTTTAATTCCCGCAGCATTTTGATATCTTTCTTCTGGGGTTTTAGCCAATAATTTGATGATGATATTAGATAATGCTAAAGGAACTGAAGCAATTATTTCATCGGGTCTTTTCGGCTGTTGTGCGATATGACAATGGACTAATTCTATGGGGTCTTTGGTGGTGAAGGGAACTTGATGTGTCAACAGTTCATATAAAGTGACACCTAGAGAGTAAAAATCACTACGGTAATCTATACCCCGGTTCATTCTGCCAGTTTGTTCTGGAGAAATATAAGCTAATGTTCCTTCTAATTGATTGATGTTAGTAACTATTTGATTTTCTTGAGATAAACGGCTAGAAATGCCAAAGTCAATAATTTTTAGTTGTCTAGTTTCTCTGTTATAGACAATGTTAGCAGGGTTAATATCTTTGTGGATAATATTAGCGGTATGAATAGCTGCTAAACTCTCAGTAATTTGAATAGCAAGATGAAGAAAACTTTCTAAATTAAGCTGAAGTTGAGACTTTAATAGGTTTAAAGATTGACCTCCAAAGTCCTCTAAAAGTATGATTAAACTATTCTTATATCGCTTTAAGTCATAGGCTTTAATAATCCCATTGGCATTTAAGGAACGGGTAATTATATATTCTTGTTTATATCGAGTCAATTCTGAAGGGGTGGGATAATTTTCTTTGAGAATTTTCAGAATAATTGCTTGGTTATCTGGCTTGAGAACACCTCGATAAACCAACGAATTAGAACTTTCATATATTTTCTCATTAATTTGGTAATCTATGATGCTATCCATTTTTTTACCATGACTTTTTAGCATTTTATTCAACCCCAATTTTAAGGTAAATGGGTGTAAATGATGATTATATTTATATATTGTTATTGCGAGAAACAAAGCAATATTAATCCCGCAATAACCACTTTTACCTACTTACTCCCACTTGTTCTAAGTACAAGTTAGAGGCAGATAGGGATATGGAGCTGTGGAATATTTTACATCCATTAAATATTGTCCATCTTCTTTGGAATAAAACGGAAATTCTCCTTCTTCATCATCAGCTTCAGCCCATTTCCTGATCTCATCGGGAGATAAATTTATTTCGGAAGGTATGGGAGGATAAGGAATAACAACTTGATAAATAGTAGAAGAACTTACTGGACTGAGTTTTAATTCTTTGATCTCACCTTTATAACCATACCATTCCACTTCCAGTCCATACTTGTTAACTATTTCACCTGTACTTAGAATAGGTGGAAAAATTTGTTGATAGTATGTTTTCCCATTCTTGTTAACCTCGCGATATGCCTGGCCTGCCATCAAAAGGCTCAAAGCAATTCCCGTCCAAGCTTTACTATTGGGCAAAATCAAGAATCTTGGTTTTTCACTAGATTTACTTATACTCTCTAGTGGATAATAAATGTTAAGATTTTCTGGTTCAAGTTGGGATGGAGAAGAAGTTTGGTCAACAAAAAAAATCTCTCTGGCTATGAGTCCATTTAACATTTCAGGAGAAATTTCGTCCCATTCACCACGTATAAATTTATTCCATTTGTCTGTTTTTTTTGCTTCTAAAAAAAAGTGCCATGTTGTAGCAATTAGCTGGGATATTTTGCGGCTTTGTAGTAGTGTCAGGGCTGATGCATAAAAATTATTGCTCTCACTAATGCGTTGATTATGTGAAGAATTACTTGGGAATATAAGATCCTCAAAACCTTTGGCTAAAACTACTCCAGAAGAAGGTAAATAAGAGCCTATACTATTACCGTCTGGGGTTTGGCAATAAGGTTCTAGCTTTTCTTGAGTTTCTGGATCAATCAAATATTCGTGAAATTCTCCCCTAGACTTAGCTACGATTGTTGTCTTTATATATTGTCCTTCTGTTCTCTTCTCTGGGGGAGTAACTAAAAGAATTTGATAATATGTGTCAGGACTATACCACTGTCCTGGTAGCATTGCATCTTTTGCGACTAATGGAGTATTGGAGGATAATTCTTGTTGATTCATGATATTAGTGCATCCTTGTTAATGTTCAAGCCAAATTGTAAAAACGGCTAGGATTATCCCAAACAATCTTTTGGATGGTTGTTTGAGACAACTGTGCTTCCAGGTTTATCACTTTGTTCACAACATCTGGTTGATGATCCATGTGCGGGTAATCAGAGCCAAAGATTAAGTTATCAGAACCGATGTACTCAATAATTTGACTTAAGTAAGGTTCAGAAGGTTCAAGTGCTACAAAGCACTGACGGTGAAAATACTCTGATGGTAGTAATTTCACATGGTTTTTTACCTCCAAATGTAAATTATCATACTCTTCATCCAGTCGCCAGAGCCAATACGGCAACCAGCCACAACCAGACTCTAGAAAAGCTACTTTCAGCCGTGGGTGACGCTCTAACACTCCTCCGGTAATCAAAGCCAACAATGCCATCATCTGTTCCATTGGATGAGAACAAGCGTGCATGGCAAAACGAGTATGAAACCGATCTGCGCCTACTGTTGGTAAACGGCTATGGGTTCCTTCATGAATGCTGACGGCTATTCCCAACTCTTCACAGGCTGTCCAAAATGGCTCGTAGGCAGGATCACTCAAGAGTCGTCCTTTAACGGGGTTAGGGCGTAAAAAAACGGCTTTCCAGCCAAAGTTGGCGATGCGATATAGTTCTGCGACCATTTGCTCTGGGGCATGAAGATTAATCGCTCCTACCCCTTTTAATCTGTCTGGAGCAGAGCTACAAAATTCTTCGTATAACCAAGTATTGTAAGCATGGGTAAAGGCTCCCACGACTTCGGCTGGCATGGTATCAATGGCAAAAAGCCACAGTCCGTAAGTTGGATAAACAAAGGCGATGTCAATCCCCATCTGTACCATTGCTTGCAGGTGAGATTCGGCATTGTAGCCATTTACATACGCCTGGGGGTGAGCCTGCATCATTTGCTGATTGCCTTGTTCTCTGACTGATGGGGATATCTTTTCCACAATGTTTTCCCCCTGAATTTTCATGTCTGCGGAGGGTGCAAAGTGCTTAAATTCAGAAGCCAGATACTTAGACCACATCTGCAAAGGCTCAATTACGTGGGAATCAGCATCAATAATCTTATATCCATGCAGCATAGTTAAACCTGTACAATTTTTAACTTCAGTCATCAGTGTAGGCTACATCCACATGGGATAGGGGTTTAGTTGCTCTTCGGTCAAAGGCTGTGGTAACCAACCCATTTTGACCGGAATTTCATAAAGCCTTCCTGCACCTAAGCGTTGCCAAATATGACGCATTCCTGGCACAATTACTTTAGCTACTCTCAGCCCAATATCGGGGCGAGTCTGATCTAGAACTAGCATTTCCAGACCATTCTGCTCAACGATTTGTTGACAAAGCCTGACATCTTCGAGAAGGTCGTCACTGGCTAGTTGAGGATAATCGGCACAAACTTTGGGTTTCCCGAAATTATTGGGCAGCAGATAAGGTTGATTTGCTACAGTTGCAGATTTCCACCATTCTATTGCTAGAGGATCGGCAGATGGGGGATATTGGGTAGTGCCATCTGCTGTAGCTGATAAAAGGTTGGGCAGAATTTGGTTAACTTCTGTTAAAGCGCGACTAATGGCAATTTCAGCGTCAAAATGAGCGCCATAGCCTAAGATAATATCTTCTACTTCTCGATCTGTGCGGGTACTAATAGCCGCAAAGGCGGGAATATTCAGGTCATTAGTAATATCTAACACCCACAATTCTCTGTTAATAGCTTGGTAATATGCTTTGAGCTTGTGAAAATAAGGTTGGTTAAAACTATCTAAATCTACTTGAGATTTTGGCAATCTATTATACCACCACAACGCGACACAATCACGCTCAACTAATTCCATAAATCCTTGCAGAATTGCTTCTTCGAGGGTATTCCCGGCGGCACAGCCATTGGAGTCTGCCCAACAGTCTGGGGGGTGGGATGGGCGATAGCCATAATAGCAGTAAGCTGTGGGCAGATATTTGAATTCTTGGTGGGTTAAAGACCAAACTGGTGTCCAGTCAATTTCTCTTTCTGTATCAAATGGTTCTGGAACTTTTTGAAACCAACCTTGAAACTTGGCATGATTCCATTGTTGTCGATGTTCGTATTGCTGTGGGCTGAAGTTCATACAGGCATTGGGGTGAATAGCTTTGTTCCCCATTTGTTGGTAACTGCCTTTGCGTCTGATTTCGTTTCCCTGGAATACCCCAGAATACCTTTCAATCGCTTCACACAAACCGCTAGCCCTGGCTTGGCTATCAGTTCTACCTTTGCCGGCGCTTCTACCCCCAACATTTTGGCGTAAGCTGTCTAAATTATCAAAGATGCTGAGAAAATGATGCTTGGCTAGATATGTATGAGTTAACCCATTTCCTGGAATTTTTTGCAGTTCTCGGACAATGCCTGTAATGGGACTAATATGATGTTGGTATTTTTTGAAAGTTGCTTGGGGTGAACAATAACGATGTCCTCCATCTGTGGTAAAGGTTTTCTGACGGTGTTCTAAAACAATGGGTAGGGGTGTTTTTTCCCGTCCATTATTCATCTCTCCACAACTAGGACATTGGGGACGTTGCACGAGGATATGCTTTTGGGTTTGGAGGGTTAATGTGTCATAGGTGAGCAGAGTTGCTGTTAAGGGTTGATTTTCTGCTTGGATAATCCACTTAAACACTTCTGTAGCTGCCATTGCTAATGCTGTTTGCACTGTAGAAGCGAGGAAACCTAAAGGAGGAGATAAGGAAATCTGTTTATGTTTTTGGATAAATCTTTGAATGGGTTTGTTATCTCGTAAACGCTGGGCTAGACATTGCCAACATCCTGTTTTATGGGGATGAAATATGGGGCCTATCCAGGTGATTGTTCCTAAGGGGTTGACTAGCATCCAGGGAGTTTGAGACTTTAATGCTTGTTGATTAATTTCTTCTAGCTGAGGGTGGAGGTAGTCGTCTGTTAAAACTACTGTGATATCTCCTGTATCAACTGTTTGAATATGCAGGGATTTGAGGATGGTTGTGAAGTCTTCAAGGGACAGAGAACCTAGAGTTTTGACTGCGACTGTAGTTGATTGCAAACGTTGAGCCGCGAGGGTGGGAGTAATATTAAGATGATTACAAAAGATGGCTAAGTGGGAGGGTAGTGAGTCATCTGGTTCGACTAGATAGCCCTGTTGTTCCATTTGAAATAGGGCATATTGAGTCTTGATGCTGAGATTGAGAACATTCTGGAAAAAGTCGGCAGTTTCAGGGGTTGGGTTTTGTTGCAGTAGTTCCAGTTGGATGATGTCGATAATTTCGTCAATGCTATGGCGATCGCGGAGTAAATCAGCTACTCTACAAGAAAGGCGATCGCTCAACCAAACTGCCTCTCTCTCAGATAAGAGAAATACTTGGTCTGGTTCTATGGTTTCAACGGTGTAACAAGGCTTGAAGTGGGGTTTATTGATCATCTTCTATATTGAGTAAACTCTCAGTACATCATTTCACGTTACTTTAAATAAGGAAGAATATAACCGCAAAAACTCAATAGCTAAGACGTGGTAAAACAGGACGAACTTCGCAACAAATTAAAGCAAACGAGAATCCGCTTGGGTATGAGTCAGCAAGATTTGGCTAACTTGGCTGGTGTGACTCGGCAAACTATTAGCGGTGTCGAGTCGGGACAATATGCGCCATCCACTACGATAGCCCTACGGTTGACAAAAGCTTTGGGCTGTCAAGTGGAAGATTTATTTTGGTTAGAGCAGGATTTACCAGAAATAGAAGCTCTGCCAGCCTATAATGTGCCATTAGGTCAGCAACTGCGGCTGATTTTGGCTCAAGTTGGCAATCAATGGATTGCTCATCCTTTAATTGGTCAAGATGCTTTTCGTACAGAGATGATACCAGCTGACGGCGAAGGCGATCGCCTGCCCGGTACAAATACAATGGTGGTCAAGTTACTAGACGACCCCGGAAATCTGCATCAAACAGTGATTTTGGCAGGATGTGCGCCGGCTTTATCCTTATGGGCGCGTGCTGCTGAACGTTGGCATCCCAACCTCAGAGTACACTGGACATTAGATAACAGTATGACGGCATTGCATCGACTACGCCGGGGAGAAGTTCATTTTGCCGGGATGCATTTGTACGACCCCCAGACTGGAGAATATAACACTCCCTTTGTGCGTTCGGTTCTTCAAGGTGCGGCGGCTGTATTAATTAACCTTGGGGTTTGGGAGGAAGGAATATTGACTCAGCCAAATAATCCTCTGGGATTGAAAACTATTGCAGACTTAGCACAACCAGGTGTCACCATTGCCAATCGTGAAGAAGGTTCAGGTAGTCGCCAAGTCTTAGAGCGATCGCTCCAAGATGCAAGTATACCATTTACAGCCGTCAAGGGATTTGAGCAAATTGTCCACGGACATCTAGAAGTAGCCCAAGCAGTAGCCACCGGCAGAGTTACATCTGGTATCAGCACTGCATCTGTAGCCGCCGCTTTTGGGTTAGGATTCATCCCCTTACAACAATCACGATACGATTTAGCAGTTCTCAAGTCATACTTAGATGAAGCCCCTGTACAAAAACTACTTGGCACTTTAGGACATCGGCGAGTACTCTCACAACTAGAGGCCATAGGTGGTTATAATACCAGTCAGACTGGGGAAGTAGTCGCCACAATTGAACCTAGTAGTGTAGTTCGTAATTCGTAATTCGTAATTGGTGATTTTTAATTTTTTATGGGGTCTCCAAATAATTCTGGTAATAATTCCCTTGTTTCTTCCAGAGAGTCCAACACTCGATAAGCCAAACCTCTAATTTTAATAGATGGTTGTTCGATATCGGGAACCATAATCGGACACATCCCCGCCTGAAAAGCTGCTTCTATACCCACAAACGAGTCTTCAAAAACCACACACTGCACAGGGTCAATATTCAGGCGGCGGCTGACTTCCAGAAAAATATCGGGTGCAGGTTTACCCTCAGCAACATCTTCACTCGTCACAATTGTAGTGAAATATTGATTAATCCCAGCATTTTTTAAACGTCGGACAGCTCTAATTCGAGCCGTACCCGTGGCTAATCCAATCATCACACCCAGGTCACTGAGTCGAGAAAGCAAATCTAAAACCCCTGGTTTCATTGGTAAACCTTCTCGTAATTCTCGCTCATCACCAATTTCGATGCGTTGAATGGTCACAGACTCAAATGGCAAATCCTCCCCATAGATTTTTTTCAGTAGTTTTTCCCGCCATGTCAAATCTCGCCCCACAATCTCCATATATAAATCGTCGCTCATTATATAGCCATGATCTTTTAGAGCCTGCTTCCAAGCCCATCGAGCAATACTTTCCGTATCAAAAAGCAGACCATCCATATCAAAAATTACGGCTCGGTAACTTGATAACACATTCAATGCCTTGATGCTTGTCAACATTTAACTATTTAACTATGTTTCTACTGAAGAATAAACCGGGTTTGTGCTGAAGGTAAAAATAAAATTTAAAAAATAGTCGAAAATTCCTGTGCCATTCACGATTTTATTGATATACTTATTATATAGTCAAAAAGCAAAGACTTTTTTAGTCTTGTGTCTTAATTTTGCCTGACCATTGCTGGTCAACGGCGAAAAGTATTTTGTATACCTTAATACAATTTGTGCTAGAAAGCAAATCTAGAAATGCAGATGATTTCGCTCTCTGCAATTTTGGTTTTGTTCTTATTTAGCAAAGTCGAAAATAGCAGGCTAAGGCATAGATATAGTCTATCCTAGCCAAAGGAAAAAGTTAGGGGAACCTCCTGGGCTTCAACTCCCAGTATTGCAGTATATGTCTTTTAGACATGACTCATGTATATATTGAGTCTACTTAAGCTATTAGTCAGAAAATTTATTTCTCGGCGGTTTCAGTAGCTGTATGAGTTGATATAAATCAGAGATGTGAAAACAGTCTCTTAATATTGATATTTGCATAATTTCAGCAATACTTTCTAAAACTTAGTTAAATCTATACACACTATTTGTTCATTTGATTGGAGGACTTCTAATGATTTTATACTACCTTAATATGACATCGATATTAGTTAAAAACGCGAGTTTATTAGTTTGGATGTCACCTTTTATGACCGGGTTGATTGAGTCTTTCCAAACAATTTTTCATGGTTTTTAGATGGGAAATATTGCCCAACCGGATTTTTTAGAGACGTTCCAGGGAACGTCTCTAAATTGTCTAATTAATCTTCATCATCAAATAAAGCTCTACCCAAGCGCTGTAAAACTACAAGCGATCGCGCTGCCACTGGAATTGGTTTATCATCGATGTAACGTTTGCCGCGTTGGACAAACCGTGGCTTAGTTGTATCAATAATAGTCAGCCATCCCCAACTCTGTAAACCTTTGGGAATCGCAAACTCCAACATTTCATGGTGAGCGTTAAAGAACCACAAAAAGGAATCATCCATAATTCGTTCACCGCGTGGCCCAGGAGTGGCTATTTCTTCGCCATTCATAAATATCCCAATAGCCTTAGTAAAACCTTCATTCCACTGTTGTTCTGTCATCTCGTTACCATCGGGATTGAACCAACCAATATCATGTACCCCAGAACCGTGGATAGCTCTACCTTGGAACCACTTACGTCTGCGGAAAACTGGATGCTTGCGGCGAAAATCAATCAGCTGACGCGTAAAATCTAACAGCGCCTCATTTTCTTCTGGTAAATCCCAGTTTAACCAAGCCACTTCATTATCTTGACAGTAAGCGTTGTTGTTCCCGCCTTGACTCCGCCCCATTTCGTCACCCATCACCAGCATCGGGACACCTTGGGAAAGCAGTAAAGTTGCCAAAAAGTTTCGCCGTTGCTGTTTGCGTAACTTTCGGACTACCGGGTCATCAGTTTCCCCTTCTACACCACAGTTCCAAGAGCGATTATGATTTTCCCCATCCCGACTGTCTTCCTCATTCGCCTCGTTGTGCTTCTGGTTGTAACTGACTAAATCATTGAGAGTAAAACCATCATGGGCTGTAATAAAATTAATACTAGCGCTGGGATTGCGTCCATTTAGCTGATACAGGTCAGAACTACCCGTAAATCGATAGGCAAACTCTGCCAAACTACTATCTTCGCCGCGCCAGAAGTCCCGCACAGTATCCCTATACCTACCATTCCATTCCGACCACAGCAGCGGAAATTCCCCCACTTGATAGCCACCTTCACCCACATCCCAAGGTTCGGCAATCAATTTCACATCAGCTAAAACTGGGTCTTGGTGAATAATATCAAAGAAAGCTGCCAGCCGGTCAACTGCGAAAAGTTCCCGCGCCAGTGCCGATGCTAAGTCAAAGCGGAAACCATCGACGTGCATTTCCAGCACCCAGTAACGCAGACTATCCATAATCAATTTCAGCACCTGGGGATGGCGCACATTCAAAGAATTACCGCAACCGGTGAAGTCCATATAATAACGAGCGTTACCATCCACTAGGCGATAATAAGAAGTATTATCTATACCCCGCAGAGATAAGGTAGGCCCTAAATTATTACCTTCTCCGGTATGGTTGTAGACCACATCTAAAATTACCTCCATTCCGGCTTTGTGTAGTGCCTTGACCATCTCCTTAAACTCTTTCACCTGCTCTCCATGACCAGAATTAGCACTATAGCCAGTGTAGGGAGCAAAGTAACAAATAGAGTCATAACCCCAATAATTTCTCAGCCCTGTATCGACTAAGTGTCGGGGATATGCTAGATAATGATGGACGGGCATCAGTTCCACCGCCGTCACACCCAGGGACTGGAGATGAGAAATACTCGCCGGATGAGCTAGTCCAGCATAGGTTCCTCGCAGCTTGGCAGGAATTTCTGTGTGTAGCTTGGTAAAGCCTTTGACGTGGGTTTCATAAATTACCGTTTCGTGCCAAGGAATTTGCAGCAGTTCATCCCCTTCCCAATCAAAGGACTCATCTACTACCACAGCTTTTGGTACGAGGTGCGCGTCATCCAGTTCCGAAAATCCCAAATCTTCTTGAGGGTCATCCCAGCGATAGCCAAAAATTTCTTCCCCAAAACCAATTTCGCCGTCAATGGCCTTGGCGTATGGGTCTATGAGCAGCTTATTGGGGTTAAAGCGATGCCCTTCTTGGGGATTAAAGGGGCCATGTACCCTAAATCCGTATCGCTGACCAGGGACAATAGAGGGGACGTAGCAATGCCAAGTAAAGTTACTAATTTCTGTGAGAGTTAGTCTTGTTTCTCGCTCTTGCTGGTCAAACAGGCACAATTCAACTCCTGTGGCATTTTCCGAAAATAGAGCAAAGTTAGTGCCTTTACCATCCCAAGTTGCTCCTAGAGGATAGGGTTTACCAGGCCAGAGAGAGAGATACATATCGTCAAGTTTCCCTTATGGAATAAATACACCTATTTAAGTATTAGGATAAATCAGGAACTATTGCAAACACCCAGAAGCTTAGGTTTCCGAATTATTCGAGAAGTCGGGGATCTTTCTGTTATTGATTTCAAGTCAGGAAACATAATTTCATTTAAAAACATAAAACTAATCTAAATAAACTCATAAACCAGTTTGTAAGTAACATCGTTTACGGTATTTAGACTCATTAATCAAGTATTAGTAAATTCAGGCGCAATAATTAATATTTAGGAGATTATTTTGAATAAAGATTTATTAGCTTTTCTAGCTAGTATAATTTTTAGTGTTGTCATGGTAATTTTAATTAGAAGGCTTAATTTGTCTGCCTTTGTTACTTTCAGCATTGCTATTTATACAAGTTACACTGTCATGTTTTTTGTAACGTTACATAATTTGATTTCCAAATATAAAAAACTTAAATAAACTTGTGAGCAACTTTCTTAGTTATACCAGAGAAGTGCTATAAATCTATAATTGTATTGTAAAGAGTAACCATGATGCCTTTACGTCAAACTTTATCGAAACCTGATATCGAACTTTCCTATTTAGAGTGGAACCAAGGTCGAGAACCTTTACTACTGTTACACGGTTTAGCTGATAACGCCCTTGTCTGGTCTGGCTTGGGAGATGACCTAGCCGCAGAGTATCACATAGTTGCGCCAGATATGCGTGGTCATGGTGAAAGTAGTAAGCCAGAAAACGATTATACCTTTGAAAGTGCGATCGCTGACCTGGAAGCGCTCATGGATCATCTGGGATGGTCTTCAGCCCATATTGTGAGTCACTCGTGGACGGGCAAACTAGCCGCTATCTGGGCGAGAAAAAATCCAGACCGTTTACGGAGTATGATTCTGGTTGACCCGATTTTTATCTGGAAAATGCCCGACTTCTTGCGGTTCACTTTCCCCCTGTTATACCGTTTCTTATCTTTCCTCAAAGGTATGGGTCCCTTTACTAGTTACGCAGAAGCCGAAGCCCAAGCGCGTCAGTTAAAGCAATATGAGGGATGGAGTACCTTACAACAACAGGTATTTCAAGCCGGAATTGAACAAAAGCCCGATGGTAGTTGGGGTAGTAAATTCACTATCGCCGCCCGCGATGGCATTTTTACTGACGTGATGTGTGTACCGGGTTTTATTCACCCTGTTGATACCCCGGCGCTGTTTGTACAGCCAGAACAGGGTCTTAACCGTCAAAATTGGCAAATCAAACCTTACAAAACCCACCTGAAAAATTTCCGTTTATGCCAAGTTCCGGGCAATCATTGGCCATTTTTGACTCAACCTGAAGCATTTAACCGGACTGTAGCAGCATTCTTAGCAGAATGTAAATAAAACAAGTCTGACTTTGACTTAATTTCATCATGAGCCTTTGTATCAATCCAGTTTGTCCTCGACCCTATCACCCAGATAATCAAGACACTTTTTGTAAAAGTTGTGGTTCCCCTTTGGAACTGTTAAGACGCTATCGGGTGATAAGTTTATTGAGTGAGCAAACTGGTTGTAGCAAAGTCTATGCAGCAGATGAAAAAAACACACCAAAAATCCTCAAGGTACTCAATGAAGAGCTATCAAAGGACGCTCAAGCAGTGGAACTGTTTTGTCAAGAAGCATCACTGCTAGAACATCTGAATCATCCAGATATTCCCCAATTTGAGGGTTACTTTCAGTATCAAACTAGAAATGGTTTGGTTCTGCACTGCATTGTCATGGAAAAAATTGACCCACCTCACTTGGATGTATGGCTACAGCAGCAACATCGCCTGATTTCCCCCACAGCATCTGTGGACTGGTTAAAACAATTCATCCCGACAACTGTCGTAACTAGTTCTGAAACTCATGTAACTTTGCCCACATCAGCCAAGCATTCTGAGAAAGTCCCTCTCATAGCTTTGTTTACAGCCCTGTTAGTTTCTTTAGGTTTACTGAGTTTAACGGGTTTAGGCACACATTCACCCAAGTTTGCTACTTTGGCAACAACAGCGCAATCACCACAAAGAAGAGGTACAGTTCATTACTTTCCTTATCAAGAAGGAATGGATAGTCAAGGTAAAATTGCCAAGTTTAATATCGCTGTTTTATCAACTGAATATAAATGGCTGGCTGGGAGTAATTTTCAAATTCAACATAATGACCAAATTATTAGTCTTGATGTTTTAAAGTTGAAATTAGAACAGGTCGGTATTCAGCAAATAATGGCAGAGCCTAATGAAATTATTTCTGTAGGTGTCGCGGCTTGTGGGGGGAACCCAGCACTTCAACAACGCAAAGCTTTAGAACGCGCTCAAGAAATTCAACGTTTAGCAATCAATTTATTTAGCAATACACCCAGTGTTCAAGACTATCGCTTATTAAACCTTGGTCAATTTCAAGAAAGTAATTGTCAGGAAAATCAGAATTTAACTGCATACCAAAGAAGTGTCATGATTATTGGTGTAAAACCAGAATCAGAAGGTGTAATTATCGATGAAGCTTTACGTGATAGGTTAGAAAATAAACCTTTTGCTGATTTTAAGTTAAAGGATTATTCTTTGGGGTCGGTGAAAGATTTTATTTCTATACCTAGTAAGTCAGTGAACAGTGAACAGTGAACAGTTATCACGCCGATATAAACCTTGTCTACTTTGAGAACTGTAGTTCTTAGTCAAGATGGTGAGATTGCTTCCTTGCGTCGCAATGACAAAAACTCCATTTTTCATGATGGACAGGGTTTAGTCGGTTTTTCGCTTTAAACAGGTAACTTGATGGTAAAAGTAGATCCTAACCCTTCGCCCCGGCTATGGGCTTGAATTGTACCTCCATGTAATTCTACTAAATGACGGACGATCGCTAAACCCAAACCTAAACCACTGTGTTTGGAAGTACAATCTGCCTGACGATATCTTTCAAACACGTAGGGCAGAAATTCGGGCTTGATACCCAGACCGGTGTCACTCACCTGGATGAGAACTGAGGACTCACCACTTTTTACAAGTCGCACTTCCACTCGTCCCCCGGATGGGGTGAACTTAATGGCGTTGGAGAGTAAATTACCTAAAACTTGTAGCAGGCGGTTGGCATCACCGACAATTGGGGGGATGGATTCATCAATGATAGATTCTAAATGAATGTCCTTAGCATTGGCTGACGGGTAAGCAGTCCCCACAGATTCCTTGATAATGCTCACCAGTTTGACTGGGCGGACTTCTAACTGCAACTGACCCCGGAGGATGCGGGACATATTCAACAAATCTTCTAGGAGTTTGGACTGAGATTGAGCATTGCGTTCGATGGTTTCTAAGGCATTAGTAACAGTATCTGGATCTAGTTGGCGAGTCCGCAGCAATTTTGCCCAACCGAGAATGGCATTGAGTGGCGATCGCAAGTCATGAGATACCATAGCTACAAACTCATCTTTCGTTTGGTTGGCTTTTTCGGCTGCACCGCGTGCGGATTGTTCTAGCTGCAACAGTTGATCCCGTTCCGCTTCCAATTGCTTGCGATGGTCAATATCAGTGCTAGTACCAAACCACTTCGTAATCTGTCCTTGCTCATTCTTAATCGGCACACCCCTTGCTAAATGCCAGCGATAACTGCCGTCAAATTTTCTGTAGCGGATTTCCTGTTCATAGGGTTCTCCTGTCTGCAAGGCGTTCATCCAGGCCTGTATAGCTACTGGGATATCATCTGGATGTATAACTTTTGTCCAGCCCACCCCCATCGCCTCCTCAATCCTTTGCCCAGTGAATTCACACCAGCGTTGATTCACATGATCATATTCACCAGCAATATTGCAAATCCAGACGAGTTGTGGTATGACATTGGATAAATAACGGTAGCGTTCCTCACTTTCGCGCAAAGCCGTTTCCGCTTGTTTGCGTTTGGTGAGGTCAAGAACGAAGCACACGCTATACCCTTCCTTTTCTCTACCCTCAATTAAAGCAAGTCCTAATAATACAGGAACACGAGTGCCATCTTTGCGAAGATACTCCTTCTCAAAAGGGTTACAAACTCCAGAGGTTTGTAATTCTTGAATTTTTTGCTGGTCAAGGTTTTGGTAATCTGGCGGTGTCATCTCATCCCAGTGGATTTTTCCTGCTTCTAATTCCCCACGGGTATAACCAAACATTTCCAGAAAAGCGTTGTTAGCTTCATAAATTCCCCCGCTAAAGTCACCAAAATATACGCCAAATATATTGGATTCCACAATGCGGCGAAATTTAGTTTCACTTTTTTGTAAAGCAGCTTCAGCTTGTTTGCGTTCGCTAATATCGGTGACACTGCCAACTGTGCGGATGACCTGACCATGAGGATCTCGGACAATGATTCCTTGATCTAATACATAGCGATATTCTTGGTCTTCATGACGCATCCTATACTCAATAGCATAGTATTTTTCCCTATCCAGAACATCTGTAAATTGATTGTCTAGTAGTTCTCTATCTTCAGGGTGAACCTTCTCTAACCACCATTCAGCGCTGACATCGGCTTCTTCTAAGGAGTAGCCCAAAATTCGGGTTAACCCCTCAGTCCTGTGAACAGTATTATTTTTAAGATCCCGATCATAAATGAGACAATTGACCGCTGCTGCTGCGAGATGGAAACGCTCGTTGCTTAAATATAACTGTGACTCTGCTTGCTTCCGCGCCGTAATATCAAAAGCTGTACCCACAATCTGACGCGGCGAACCGTCCACATTTCGATTGAATACAGTATCCCGACTAAAAAACCACAGCCATTCACCATTGGCGTGTCGCATCCGGTACTCAAATTCTAGAATATCACCATCCTCAGCCACGTTGATTACTTGGCGATGTTCCAGAAATCGCACCCAATCTTCAGGATGCATTAAAGATGAGAGAAAATCAGTATCCATCTCTTGAATTTCTGGGCAAGTATAACCGAGTAGGTTAATAACCTGACTATTGGTATAGACATTCCGCCGTTCTAGCAAATCATAAACATACAAAATTCCCGGTGTGGTATCGGCAATGCGGGCGATGAACTGCTGACTCTCCCGTAACTTTGCTTCGGCCTGTTTTTTTTCGGTGACATCTCGCCAAGCCGCGACAAAGCCATCCCCCATTTTGGTGATGCGAATATCAATGGCTGTGGCTGATTGCTGTTGACTATTCCAAGAAGTATAAACGAGTGATTCTTTCACCAAAGGCTTACCCGTGGTGACAACTTGACAACATTCTTCAAACAAGCCATTTTCTCGCACATTCACGAGGATTTTACCCAGATATTCGCCCTGTTCTCCTGAAATCATCTGGCTAAATTCACAAGCTGCGGCGTTCATATAATCAACACGAAACTGGAGTATTTCGCCCGTCTTATGACGCACAGCCGAAAAAATGCCAAAACAATCGAGCATATTCTCCACAGAGGTGCGGAAACGTTCCTCACTGCGTTGTAACTCTTGGCTGAGTTGAGCATTTTTAATTGCCGAATGCATCGTTGAGCGCAAATACTCGCCAGTAGTCTGTCCCTTAACTAAATAGTCTTGAACACCGCTTTTCATTGCTTGTACAGCCACAGTTTCGTTACCATAGCCAGTTAACATAATCACGGCGGGGATGGTTTTGTGTGATTGCTGTTTTAATTCCTCCAGAAATTCCAAACCATCCAAGTCTGGCAGTAAGAAATCTAATAAAATAGCATCAGGCTGAAATTGCCGACATAATGCCAACCCTCCTTCTCCCGATTCTTCTTCGATAATTTTGTAGCTGTATTCCTGGTCTTGCAGCAGATAACGACGATAAGCCAGGCGGTCTTCAGGACAATCATCGACAATTAAAACAGTTAGCGGTTGTGCCATAACTAGTTGTTAACAGCATCAGGGAGGATTACGATATCTAACCAATAAGTAATGAAGCTTTGAATAGTCTCAACCAATCTATTAATATCAATTGGTTTCAACATATAACTAGCAACGCAATATCTGTAACATATTTCTATATCTTTAGGATTAGACGAGGTGGTAAATACGACTACAGGAATATATTTTAAATTTTTATCCTGCTTGATTTGTTTTAAGATTTCTCGCCCATCAGTTCCTGGTAAATTTAAATCGAGCAAAATAATTGCGGGACGAGGAGAGTTTTCGCTATCACTGTAAGACCCGGTGTGGTAAAGGAAGTCTAGTGCTTCTTCGCCATCGCTACAGCGAAACACAGGATTGACAACAGATTCTTTTTTCATGATCCGACTCAAGGCTTCAAAGTCTTCGTCGCTATCTTCAATTACTAGTAAAGGTCTGGCAAAATTATCAATCATGGGTTTAGTCCATTCCCTGTAATGTGAAATAAAAGGTACTACCCTCGCCGTAGGTTGAATTTACCCAAATTTTACCGCCATGACGTTCTACTATTTTTTTGGCAATAGTCAAACCCGCCCCAGTACCTCCACCATATTTACTCGGCCCGTGCAGTCGTTTAAAAATCCGAAAAATCGCATCAAAGTGTTTATCTCGAATCCCGATACCATTATCTCGCACGTAGAATGTAATTGGTAATGGCGGTTCATCTATATAACCAATTTCAATCCATTTCTCGGCTTTATCGTTGTACTTGATGGAGTTAGCAATCAAATTGTTAAAGACTTCGCCAATTTGCACGCGATCGCCATATATTATCGGTAGGGGTCGAGGAATTTGAATATCTACGTTCATGTAGTCAATGCGGGCGCTCAATAAGTCTAAACTGCAATGTACCAGATCATTGAGGTCTATTTGCTGCATGGAAAGGTCTACTCTCCCCAAGCGAGAAAAATGCAGCAGCGAATCGATTAAATCCTCCATCCTCTGGGTCAGACGAATCAAGGTTTTTAATTTGCTCTTACCTTCTTCGTTGAGGGTGTCACCGTAATCTTCAATCAAGAAGTTAGAGTAATTGTGAATCCCGCGCAGTGGTTCTTTTAAATCATGAGAAGCAATATAGGCAAAGGCATCTAATTCGTTATTACTGCGTTCTAGTTCAATATTCAGCTGCGCTAGTTCATCGGCTTTACGCAGCACCATACCAATAATTGCACTTCTTAATTCCAGTGCTGCATTCACTTCATAGGATTTCCAGGGAAGCGATTTTAATAGGACTGTTTCTTGCCATAATTCAAAAGATTTACGGGGTGATAGGTAGATACTGCCATTTTCTTTGACTTCTACAGGTTTATTTGGGTTACCACCCCAATTTACAGTTTGCACTACCTCTGAGCGAAACCACAAAACATAGTTTTTTTGACTTTTGGAAATGGAAAGTGCCATCAAACCACTAGCAACATCGCGCAATTTTTCTGCCTGGGGGTAAACTTGAGCTAGTGAATCAGTGTAGAAAATCTCTTCATGCTGGTTTTGATGCATCCATTCCACTAAATCTTGAATATCCTGTGGTTCAGGAGTTTTACCAACTGTGAAATATTCGCCATGAAAACAAACGGCTGCTCCTTGAGCATTCACAAGATTGAGGAGATTTGGCTGGTTGTTAATTAAACCGTCAATGAAGTTATTTTCTAATGACATATACTCCACTAACTTGGAATGGCAAGATTTCACCTGAATCTTATATTCCACATCTTCACTATCTTCTTTAGCTGCCATTTCTAAAGATGCCATTTGCCCCAAAAATTCACAAGCATTACGAATTTCATAGGGAATATATTTAGGTGATTGATGATGACAAGCAATTAGTCCCCACAGGTTTCCATCTTTCATAATGGAAATTGACATTGATGCAGTCACGCCCATATTGTGCATATACTCAACGTGTAAAGGCGAGACACTCCTTAACACTGACCTGCTTAAATCTAAAGGTTCATCAGTCACAGGATTATTAGTTGGCACAATAGCCGCAGGCTGATAATAGGTATTTGGTATCAGTCTCAGCCAGTTTTGAGTATAGAGTTTTCTGGCTTGTGTGGGAATATCAGAAGCAGGGTAATGCAACCCTAAATAAGCTGTGAGATATTCTGGTTTTACTTCCGCGATCACTGTACCATGCCAATTTTCATCAAATCGATAGAGCATGACTCTATCAAAACCAGTAATGTTTTTAACTTCTTTAACAATAATCTGACTAATTTCTGCTAAAGTAGATGCATATTGTAGCTTCGACATGGCTACTTTGACTAAGTTGTAAAATTTAAAAAAAGCATTGCGCTTGTCTAATTTTGTAGGTTCTAATTCTAAAATCAAAACTCCATCAGAACGGTGAACAATCCCATCATAATGCACAAACTTATTGTCCAAATTGATGCTCAATTCAATGGGATTAACAATTAATAAATCTTCTTGATCTAAAGAATCTTTTAGTAAAGTAATTTGATCTGATTCGAGCAGCTCGCTTAAATTTTTGTTTAATAATTCTTCAGGTTGCAAACCAAATAAATTGAAGGTATTGTCACTGACTTGCAGGATAGTTAAATCTGCTTCTTTGAGGACAAACAGAACCCCATGAGGCTGAATAGAGCCAGGAATATGAATTGGCTCTTTATTACAGTTACTGAGGTCAACTGGGAAAGGGATAGTAATATCGTTATTACTCACGTTTAAATCCTGGTGATTACAAGTAGTCTTGAGACATCCTCTAATATTGTGACTTATACCAATTCTTTATGATAGCTTGCGTGGCGTAGCCATGGATGCGCTGAATTATAGGAGGAACATAGTGCCGTAGGCATAAGCTCTGCTAACGCGTAGTGTCTCCCTTTGGGAGAAGTACTACATAAAGAAAGAAATTTAGCGCCGCTTTACACAGAAATGGTATTAGCTGTCCTGTTGAATTTATAGAACCCTCCTAGTGCTGGAATTTGGATAGTCTCCATTCCCAGCATAACTATAGTCAAGGCATAATTAATTGGATCTGTGCTATTGACTCTTGACCAGTTAAACCAGAGTTGATAATTCATTTAAAATTCCTATATTTTCGCTTAAATCTTGATTTACTTGATTGTAAAGTAAGTTAAATAAATATTAATTTTAATTGAAATTTTTATTAACAATTAATCGCTGATTAATTTGTAGCTTTGAATACAAAATTAAATTAAGCTTGTTCGCGAGCCAGGAATTAAAATATCCACCATTGCTGCTGACAAAATAAAATTGTTTGTTGGTAAAAAATGACGCGATCGCAGTAAAATTGCCAATGGCATGGTGTGTAGGACAAAAACAAGCAATCAGTTACGAATAATTCTTACTTTCCTAACCTAATGACAGAAATTATACAAACTTCTCTGGCTCTTGCTGGCTTCAGGATTCTCGTAGTGGATGATGATTACGATAGTCGCTTCTATATTACAACTGTGTTGACAGCAGATGGTGCCATTGTGACAACAGTTGAGTCAGCCGCCGCCGCACTAGAAGTTTTTTCTGAGTTGCAGCCTGATATCTGTATCTTTGATATTGCTATGCCTGAGGAAGATGGCTACAGTTTAATCCGGAAAGTAAGGGCATTAACTAGACGAGTCCCTGCCGTGGCTTTAACTGCCTATGCTGACCCGGAGGATCGTATCCGGGCTTTAGAGGCTGGCTTTCAGATTCATGTGCCTAAACCAGTTGATCCAGAAGAGTTAGTGATCATAGTCGCCAATTTGGTGAATCTTGTGAATGGTAATCACCGTTTTAAAAGCTAATTTGTTCAGATTGGTATGTTGGTGGCTCGATATGAATTAAAATCCTCACGGGACTGAAACGTTCTTCTAGTCGCCTTTCTACTGCTTCGCTAATGCGGTGGGCGGTTGCTACATCTGGTGCATCGACGATTAAGTGCATTTCCATGAACACTTGGCGACCAAGAACACCGCGTGAGGCGATGTCATGACAATTAATCACTCCTGGAACAGCAGTCACAATCCCATGAATTTTTTCTGGGGCGATCGCCATTTGATCTACCAGCCAAGGTAAATTGGTTTTTAGCACCGAGAAGCCAGTCCAAAACACTAACAAAGCCACAGGAAAAGCTAACACCACATCCAGCCATTGATAACCTAGCCAAACCCCAATCAAACCCCCAATTACAGTCATAGTCACCCAAACATCGCTCATGGTATGTGCAGCATCAGCAATCAAAATTGGGCTACCGACGCGCTTACCCACACCACGTTCATAAAAAGCTACAAAAATATTGATACCCAGCACAATCAGCAATAACCACAACTCCACCGGGGAAATATTCACAGGTTCACTACCCTGAATTATTCTCTCCACAGCACCTTGGAGAATTTGCCAACAGGCTATGGCTAAAAAAGCCGCAATACCTAAAGCCCCCACACCTTCAAATTTTTGGTGTCCGTAAGGATGTTCCATATCTGGTTGGGGGGCAGAATATTTACTAGCGATTAATCCTAAAATATTGTTTGCACCATCGGTCACACTATGCAAAGCATCAGCTAACAAGCTTAAAGAACCTGTCATATAGCCCAAAAATCCTTTCAATCCAATTACCAATAGGTTAAGCAATAGGGTGATAATTAAAACCTTGCGTACTTCGGCACGGTTATCGTAAGTCATAGAGTATATTTAATACTGATTTCTATAACTTATAATGTAAAACTTAAAACTCAGATTAAGTGTGTCAAAGTCTTACGCAGTCAGGATTATATTTCTCTATAGCCTCTAATCTTAAATTGGTTTAGTGACATTATTTATAGTTAAAATTTGCTCCAAATACCCAAAGGCTCAGACCCCCTACTCGCTAGATGTATCCTTCAAGAAGTCGGGAATTTTTCTGTTCTCAACTTATGGAAGATTGCTATAAAGGTAAGCGATCACTATACTAAATAACAGCCGATTATTATCATTAATAGGAGTAATTTTTGGGGTCAACTTTTTTCAACCACGATGTCAAAATTTGCTGCCTGGCTGGGAAAAATTCTGCGCTAAACACCACAATTAAATTACTGCCTCAGATGTAGTCAGATATCAGAGCACCTATTCCGGTAACATAGGTAATTATCAAACAGTTTTTATCAATAACTCATGTCTTCAACTCCTCTGACACTGAATCTGGTTGAAGGTTCTGTCTCCTTAAGTTTTTCACCCCAGGCAGCACGGGAATTAAAGGCAGCAACGGATCAATTAATGGAACGCTTGAAAACTGTTGCCGCTAAACCCACTCCAGGAGGTGGTAAAGTTACTCCTCAACCGCCCGTGGAGTATCGCTATACTGGCGATGTATTTTTAGAAGTTTTTTGTAATCCCAATATTTGGCCTACTCCCTTTGCTGCCAAAGTCCTGCTGACTGTTCGCGACATCAATATTCGCTTAACGACAGAAGCGGAACTGACGCGAATTATTGAAGATATTAACCAGTATCTAGAACAAGTAGGCTAAAAATTAGCGGGGCAGCTTAATATGTTAAACTACCCCGTTGAGCAAATCTATATTCGGATACTCAAGTTATCACGGCAGGTCTAGGCAACAACTAGCCTCAACGCATTCTTAACTTGAAAAAATTGTATAAATTCAGATTCTAATGCTTCTGCGTTAATGGCAAAACTAAGATTTTGGATGGGGAAATACATATCAAAACTAGAGATTATCCCTCAAATTAAGCATTCAGTTGCTTGCTGTCAAATATAGACATCCAAAATAAACTCCCAATCCAAAATCTGCATCACATACTAATTAGTCGTTTTCCCATTGTTCACGACCAATCAGATCGCCAATGCGATCGCGTAATAAAAAGTCACATTTTTCTAACTCACATTCAACACAAACCCACTCTCTAGCAGGAATGTATTGGCAGAGAGTATATATTGGCTGTTGCCGGCTGACCATTCCCCTTTCCACCAGTCGGCGAGCTTCATCTTGGATCACATCCAAAGAGTAGTAAGAGTAGTAGTTGATAGAAGGCACCGTATTCACACTCATGGTTTTTACTCACAAAGTTTACAAGTAGATAGTGTTCCCTTGAAATACTGGGAACAAACATGACAACGATTACACTTGTGGCTAGGGTTTTGTAGTTTGCTATACGGAACTGATTTTATTTTGACGCTATACACCTTCAAATTATCTAAAGAAATGTGAAGAATGTCAACAAACCCTGACATTAATGATAAATGTACTCGAATTTGTGATTTTAGCGTAATTAACTTAACTAGCAAGCAAAATAATTTGATTCCTCTTCAATATATCTCAAGGACTTGCTGCTGTTAATTTTGAGCATTTTTATGTCGGCGGAATTATATCATATAGTGGATTGCTGATGTACGAAATAGTTACATTGAAGCTCTATTAGAGAGATTTTGCGATTCGGTTATGGCAATTTTCAGCAGAAAAATCGCTATAACCTATGGTCAAATAGGATGAGTGATTTTACCAGAAAAACTTCATAATTTGACATCTTTGAATAATTGATTAAACAAGCATCGGGCTTTTCTAGTAAATTACAGCACCTAAGATAACTATTTTGTAACGGTAAATACTTGTCATAGTATATGATTATTTACCTTTATAGTCAGGTTAACAGTATTTGGGACAAGGCAATGCCAATTTGAGTCATAATTGGCGTGAGACGATTTAAACAATCACTAGCCTGCTCATTTAGCACCAAAAGTTAAGTAAAAAATTAGCCAGCGCCTGATCAACTTTGCTTGAATCAGCATTTGTGCCAGCCATAGATTTATCAAGGCATGAAATATTTGATTTTGTTGTCAACTCCTAATTTACGGGTCAAAACGCTTTGCTACGAGACAGGGCGCGAAGGGGCGCTAGTGGGTATTAGCGACTTGTAGCAGGGATGTTGCTTTCATTCCTTTTCCCCTCAAAGGAAATCTACTGCTATCTATCTGGAACCACCAACTCTTTACACTTTGTTATAGTCACATTAAAACAGACGTGATATGATCCCGTCTGTAAACTCCTTAGCGAATTCACTAGGGGTTAATTGTTCTAAAGTGACCGAAAATCATGGGATACAAGCCGCGTCGTTCTAGGACGGCTTTTGATTAATTAATCCTCTACCAAAACCTTCTATCAATTCGCTAACACTAATACCTCTGCTATCTGCTTCTTTTTTCATCGTTTCCCAGGCAGTGGGCGTTACTACTATTTGGTGTCTTTGTTTAACTTCACTGTGCAAAACTGGCACATTTGTGAGCCTCTTCTTGGTTATCATAGTTAGACATTGTGTGTATGCTAAATGTAGATGAGCAAATGAAAGGAGGTGATTCAAGGGTGTTGGTACTAGAGTACAAGGCAGTGGTTAAATTCAACCAAGTCAAAGCTATAGACGAAGCGATCAGGACAAGTCAGTTTGTGCGTAATAAGGTGTTACGTTATTGGATAGATCATCGCGGTGTTGGCAAAAAACAACTGTACCAGTACAACACTCAGCTACGGGCAGAATTTGGATTTGTTAAAGATTTAAACAGTCACGCTTGCCAATCATCTGTAGAAAATGTAGAACGTGCTATTAACCGATTCTTTGATAACTGCCAAACCAAAAAACTGGGCAAGAAAGGTTATCCCCGGTTCAAAAAACATAGTCGTTCGGTTGAATATAAAGTATCTGGATGGAAGTTGCACCCATCGAAACGACGGATAACATTTACCGACAAAAAAGGGATTGGTGAACTCAAATTATTGGGCAAATGGGATATTCATGCCTACCCAATCGAATTAATTAAGCGAGTTCGGATTGTGCGTCGTGCGGATGGATATTATGTGCAGTTCTGCGTCAAAATTGATCATCAGCAAGAAGCTCCATCAACCACATCTGAAATTGGTATCGATGTGGGTTTAGAATATTTCTACTCTGATAGTAACGGCAAGCACGAAGAAAACCCGCGATATCTACGCAAAGCTGAGAAAAATATCAAACGGGTTCAACGTCATATTTACAAAAAGAAAAAAGGGTCATCTGGCAGAAGGAAAGCTCGTGGTGTTTATGCCCGTAAGCATTTAAAAGTAACTCGACAAAGGGAAGAACACGCCAAGGGACTGGCGCGTAACTTATGCCTAGCTAACGCTAAGGTAGTCTTGGAAGATTTAAATGTTTCCGGGTTGGTGAGAAACCACAAACTTGCTAAGAGTATCTCTGATGCTTCTTGGTACAACTTCCGTCGATGGCTGGAATACTTTGGAGAGAAGTTTGTCCGGGAAATCATTGCCGTTCCGCCTCACTTTTCAAGTCAAGAATGTAGTAATTGTGGTGCTAGAATTCAAAAATCCCTTAGCACCAGGACTCATTCTTGTCCACACTGCGGGTACACTGAGCAACGCGATGTGAATGCAGCCAAAGTAATTTTAAGTCGTGCAAACGCTAGGGGAGGGCATCCCCAAAGTAACGCTAGTGGAGTTGTCGCCTCTACTTCTGTTGGTCGAAAGACCTGCAAAGGCAAGCAACAACTGTGAAACTAGAATCCCCGTGCGTTCACGTCGGGGAGTGTCAAATTGTTAATTCAGCTACTTATTGTGATAATTCATCATCTTCAGTGGTGTTATTATCGGCCACTGTCAAACTGTCAGGCGATCGCTCATTTTCAAGTTTGTTCAATAGCGACAGCACCTTATTACCCTCTTCAATGGAATCATCTGCGATAAATATCACTTCTGGGGTACGACGCAGCCTGACTCGTGAACCAAGTTCGCTACGGACAAAACCAGTGGCTGACTTTAAGCCTGCCATTGTTTCTGACTTGGCTTCATCTGTACCATAAATACTGACGTAGACTTTGGCGTGTTGGAGATCACCCGAAACATCTACATAGGTAACACTGACCATTCCAGTACCCACACGATCATCCTTAATCCCGTGGAGTAGCATTTGGCTAACTTCCCGTTTAATCAACTCAGCAACGCGGGAAATGCGGCGATTAGTAGCCATAAATTTTTGCCTCCTCACAGAGGTTGTACGACATAAATTATATATAAATTGGGCAGAACAGACCTTGACGCATTCAACGCCCATAGCTGCTGCCTAGAGTTCAACATCCGGAGACTTTGAGCTTAGACTGCACTCAAGCCCAGCATCGCCCGAACGGTGAGACTCACAAAAACTAGAGTACCCACAAAGAAACCCAACAGAGCAATCATAGTCACAGGGCGTTTAAGCAGTGGCATTAATGGCTCAATCGAGTTGAGAAACACCCCCAAGAGGATAGTAATGAAGTACCGGGGGTAGCGAAAGACGTTATCCCAAAATCCGTCAAACATTTGAATATAGACTGCCTTATTATACAATTACATTTGCTTTTCTTCTATCCGATTGTAATCTATGCAGCCGAAAAATTACAAATTCATCTAAAATAGATATCGGGCTGCTAGACCTTAATGCCATAAAATTACCCTTAATATATTTTATGGCATTAAGTTGGATTATATATCTTCGTAGTTTATTCATCTGATAGCATATTTATAATCCATCCTATCCATCCACGGACTGTGCTTGACCGCCTTTTAATAGTTGTACTATTTATGTTTAAACTACAGGACTGCATGATTTTACAGATTACAGTAATATCTGGAATGTAACCATTTAAAAGAGTAAAATTAAAAGTTTTATAAAAAACCTGATGTCGTAAAATTCTTTCAATTAAATATAAAACTTTTATCTTGTGTCTCTTTTTTAGCAAAAGACTTACTTCATCACTTAAATGAAATGTTATTTCTCTCGTATTTGGGTCTACATACTTATCCATTAACCCAAGATATCTAGCAGCATCAGTATAATAGCTAGTTTGTCGTTCATCGAATTGATAGTTTGCTGTAATTTCTTCCTTTGTTAATTCTTTATCTAGTAAAAGTGTCAGCAAATCTATGATTCTTTCAAATTTATTGGCTTGTGGAAATGGAAGACTTGGCTCAGGGACTATAGCAATAAATTTGAAAATTTCAGATACATCTTCATGCGTTATTATTTCAGGAGATATTACATAGTTTTTCTGTTCTACCAACCTTATTGAGTTGTAATTTAAGATATCATCAAATTTATAAATAAAAAAGCTAAATATATTGCTGGAGTTAGAATAAGTCATTAAAATAGGAATTACTTCCTTGTTTGGCATTTTACTAGACCAAAGTCTATATGGATAATATAGTTGTCTAACTAAAAAATCATCTACATCATATAATTTAGATTCTAATAATAGAAAGTAATGTTCGCTTTCAAAACCTGCATCTATCTCACATTGAGCATTTTTTACTTCAATATTATATTGAGCACCATCTACTATTTGATTTATATTAAATTTAAATGTACCTGTAGACATTCTTCCATAAACTGTGTGATATGACTCCTCACCATTAATCAAATCATTTATTATACCTGTATTAAAAGCACAACTTAATGCGGAACTTTCTGAATATAAATTTGTATAATCTATACTTTCTATTCCTCTTGGAAAATCTACAGGGATTGCTTCTAAACCAGAATCATATGTAACACTTAAATAAGTATCAAGTTTGCCAATAATGTATTTGTTTCTAGATAAAGGTAATATAGAAAGTTTGTGATCTTTAAAATTTTCAGGTAAATTAGCATAATGGTCAAATTTTGCCATTAGTCTACTTTCTCTGAATTGATTAATACTTGCAGAGTCGATTTCAAAATAACCTATTTGAGATATCTTTTCTAAAATGTTATATTTCTCAAATAACTTTTTCCAGGCAATATCATTTTTAGATTGTTGTTTTTGCTTCGATAAATTACTCATAATTTTTTACTAAAATTTCATCTACTTTACCTCTCTTTTTAGCGTTTGAGTTAATCGCTCTAATTGCTGATATTTTTGTTTGTCTATAATCTTTATACAAATCTATGATAAAGCTTGTATAAGCGTTACTCAATAAAACTTTACAATCTCTCTTATTTAAATTATCGAATGTCTCTTTTAACCTTATTTGTTCATCCTTATTAAATCCATTCACATCATAACCAGTAAAAGAAGCAGTATCTGAAACTGGATCATAAGGGGGGTCAATATAAGCGAAGTCTGCTTTTTTAGCATCTTTAAGAACATCTTGAAAATCTGAGTTTAATATTATAATCTCGTTGTCATTCAAATATTTACTTACAGCTTTTAAAACAGCTACATCTAAAATATTTGGATTTTTGTATTTACCAAAAGGCACATTAAACTGCCCTTGAGAATTAACTCTAAATAAACCATTGTAACAAGTCTTATTCAGGAAAATAACCCTTGATGCTCTCTCTACTGGTGTTTTCTTTTGAAAACTTTTTTCCCTGTCCCAATCTCTGATATTATAATAGTAATCCTCATTATTTCTATGTAATTTTAAATTATCTATTAGTTCATCAACAGAGTCTCGAACAACTTTATAACAGTTGATCAATTCAGGATTAATATCATTAATTACAGCCTTTTTAGGTTGCAAAGTAAATAAGAGCGCTCCTCCGCCAATAAAAGGTTCATAGTAGGTTTGGTAATTATAATTTTTAGGAATATAATTTTCGACAATTAATGGAACAAGTTGTCTTTTCCCTCCTGCCCACTTCAGAAACGGTTTTACTAGCTTATTGACTGATACCATCTTTTGACCTAAAAAATCATTAATTAACAACTATATTAGTACTAATATACTATATAATCGGTCTTGTTGAAGAAATTTTTAAACTATGAGTTACTGCCAAAAACCTTAGAGATGTTTATCTACCTTGCCATTAACCGGATAGTGATAAAGCGATTGGCATAAAATTTGACCCATCAGTACTTTTCAAACACCCTCTAAAGTTTGTAATGCTAATAAATTATTTTTATATGTAACTTGTTGTCTGATCCATTGAATTACTCCTTCTATGATTCCACGGAAGTGGTAACAAATGGTCAGTTACTTAAAATGAATTTGTAATTTTTCATTAGCAAGTTAGAGAGACACGATAAATCGCGGTCTCTACAGAACATATATTCATCAGTTAAGGGAGCGACAAACCACTAGCTTAGTCGGTGAAGTTGAGGAAAATAATAGCAATTATATACTAAATAATTATGGCTCTCCCAGAGTTGTTATGATAAATTAATCATAAAAACAGGCTAAGACTATTAATACAAGTAGTCCGGTGTGAAAATCTGAATGTATGTCATTGCGAATGGAACGAAGTGAAATGAAGCAATCGCAACGGTTTTGTCAATTTTACATTCTGTTACATAGCGGAAAATTTTAGCACCCACTTACTTAGCAAGGTTCTAGCAATACAAAATAAAAGATTTAATAAAATACGCTTGATTTGTTTGAATCCCTAGCTATGTAATAATTCAAGCTGGTATTAAGTATTAATTTAACATAGCTAGTTTAGGAGAGCCATAATTATATTTTTACTAATTATAGCTATAGTCAAATATACTAGGACAGCGTTAGTTGCTCAAAGCCTCGAAGCAAGTGGGTTTATACTCAGCACGGGCTAACGCACGGCACCGCTCCGCTAACAGTATTCAGCACTTTGTTATAGGATAAACTCTTGGTTGCTCCCCCATCTTCCCACATATAGAAAAGAATTATCGCTGATCAACGGCGTAAATCGATCACGGATGTAGTGGCTAATTTTTTATTTAGCCCTGCCTTCCTTATACAGACGCGATGAATCGCGCCTTTCATGAAGATTCAGTTTTAACTGGCTTGAACATCATTTTGACCATTCCGGATATCCCATGCTACCTCTAGCATTTGAGTCCAGCGCTTTTGTAGCTGTTTGGGTGTGCATTTAATAGATTTAGCGATCGCCTGATCACTCTTACGGCTAACTTTCAACTGCAAAATTTCTTGTTGCTCAGGAGATAGTACACTGACAAAAGTTTCCCATTGTCCAGAAGTTAAACCCAACTTTTGCTCTAAACCCGCACCTAACCATTGATGAACTAATTGCCAATGGTGATTTTTGGCGAATTTTTCCACATGGTATTTAAACCGCTGTTGCAGATAATCGCGCTGACGGCTAGTTAAACCGAGAATTTGGTCAATTTCTGGGGCGGAGAGGTCTTGTAACTTCAGCGTTAGATAGTCCACACAGTCAGATTGACCTTGAGTTTCCAAGTATTTTGCCAATTCCGCAATCACGCGATCGCGTTCCGACTCCTCCGAAGGATCGAAGTTAGTTTGGGCAACCATCTGAGACCTGATTTGTTGCACCGCCGAGTTACGCTGGTAAGATTCTGCTTCCTCACTCTTAGCAGATTCCACCGCCATTTCAATATCTACAGTCGTTTCCTGGGGCTGACGACGGGCAAAACCTTGAGCGCGGAGAATAATCAATTGCTGATTATTGCCCCCAGGTAAATTAATCCGGCGTTTGGCATATTGCTCTGTAAACGCAATGTATTCTGCCAATTGCAACTGAGTCCGGGGCTGATAATCTTCGGGCAATACATTTTCCCGTCGGAAAGCTTTGATAGCTTCGATATAAAACGCTTGCAAAAAATCTTCAATCAGACTGTAACGAGCATTAAACCCCAACTCCGAACCCGCAATCGTCACATGGCGGTAAACCATAGCACCTAAAGTACTATGTAATTCCACTCGTCCCCTTCTGGAACCTAGTTGGTAGTAATGCAGGCACTTTTGCAGGCGATGCTTCGCTAAATTAACTTGCCATGACTCGATTTCGCCAGATTGTTGGATGCGGGAGCTTTTATCACATATTCGTTTAACTTCTGTAGCTATGCGCTGTGATACGGCTTGTACACACTCAGATGTCGCCTTGACTTGAGCTCGCATTTCTTGATATAGCAATTGTCTCAAGCTATTGTGATTGTCCGCTAGCAATTCTTCCGGCGAAACATTGCAGAACAAAGCGGATTCTGAACTTAGTAGATTTGCAAGGTTGGCTTTCATGACTTTTCTTTGAGTGTGGTATTGCACCGTAACTACAACGCAGATACAGCAAATGAGGCCAGCATTGGCTGGAGAAGTATTTTGCATTCTCAAAACCCACCGCAAGCACTGCTCATATATTAAGACTGTAGGCAATTTAAAAAGTTACAAGGAAATTAGTGTGTCGCTTTTTGTACAAGCAACCAAATTGAGTATGACACATAGATATCTGCCACGCCTTAAAAGTGGTTAAAAGACTGGTTATATCGATATATCTCGCCATTCTGTTCTACCCACTGCCAGATATTGTAAATATGACAATCTCAAAACTGGAGCGTTTTTATCAATTCTCGCTGAAACTGAAGGAACAGTCTGTGAAGTTTGTTTCTTATACCCATGCTGCTGCTGCTTCCCAACCTAAACCCTGCCTTGTGATCATTGGTTTGTCTCCCGTCAAGTCCAAAATCGTAGACACTTCATAAGTTGGTTCCTCACCAGTGTCTATAATTACATCTACTAAGTTATCCAAACGGTCAAATAACTCCACCCGTGATAATCTAGGTTCTAAATCTAGCTCAACTGGCTGATCATCTGGCGGTAGATGTGCTGAAGTTGAAATAATCGGATTTTCCAATGCGGCTAGCAATGCCAAGCATACCGGATGGTCTGGTACACGAATTCCAGTAGTTTTTCGCTTGGGACTTTGTACTAGTCGCGGCACTAATTTGGTAGCAGGCAGTAAAAACGTGTAAGTCCCTGGTATCAAGCGCTTCATAATCCGATAAGCTGTATCACTGACAAAGGCATAAGTTGCCACATTTGATAGGGAGGGACACATAAATGTCAGTGGTTTATCATTGGCTAGCTGTTTAATTTGCCGCACTCGTTCTACTGCCGACTTGGCATTTAAATCACAACCAATAGCATAAACTGTGTCTGTAGGGTAGAGCATAACTGCGCCACTGGAGAGCGCTGACTTTATTTCCTCTATACGGCGGGTTTGTGGATTATCAGGATGGACAGCCAAAATTTTTGCCATAGCAAGTTCTAAATAAGAGGTAGGTAACTGTGATTCCAGGGAAAAAATAAAATTCTGTGTTACACATATTTTCACGGATAGATGAGCTTCTGCCGCAAATACACAATGATTTACATCAAAATAAAGCTGATTAAGTTATCTATATGATTAAAGTTGCCTATCTTCAATGTCCGACGGGAATTTCTGGTGATATGTGTCTAGGGGCATTAGTCAGTCTGGGTGTTCCCGTAGAATATTTAACTGAAAAACTGAATAAATTGGGAATTGCCCAGGAATATAAACTCAGAGTTGAACTTGTGCAACGCAATGGTCAGCAGGCGACTAAAGTTCATGTAGATTTAGCTCACCACCACCATCATGAACATGAACATGATCATCATCATGGTCGCCACCTGCCAGAAATAGAAAAAATGATCCTCACAGCCGAATTGCCATCACGGGCAGAAGCTTGGAGTTTGGCAGTATTTCGACAATTAGCAGTGGCAGAAGGGGCAGTACATGGCATTGCTCCAGAAAAGGTTCATTTCCATGAAGTAGGCGCTGTCGATGCCATTGTGGATATTGTGGGTACGTGCTTGGGGTTGGATTGGTTAG
>REBL01000276.1 GCA_007692755.1 Nodularia sp. (in: cyanobacteria)
TTGCTACTGTGGGCAGCATTTCTAAGTCAAATGTGCCACCAGAAATATCATTAATTATATCTGCTCCAGCCTCTATGGATGCTCTAGCTACAGAAGCTCTAGTAGTATCTACAGAAATTGGCACTGTGATCTCTTGTCGTAGAACCTGTATAATTGGTAGGACTCGATCCAGTTCCTCTGCCAGAGTTATTTGCTCTGCTCCTGGTCGAGTCGATTGACCACCCACATCGATGATGTCAGCGCCGGCCGCTACCATTGCTTGTGCCTGTGCTAAAGCCGCAGCACTATTATTAAACACTCCACCATCACTAAAGCTATCAGGTGTAACATTTAAAACACCCATGAGGTAAGTTCGCTGTCCCCACACAAAACAGCGGTCTCGAATTATTAACTTGCTGGTCATAAATTGACAGTTTGAGGATTGAAATTTGAGTTGCGCTCATTGAAATACGCATTCCCCGGCTATGCCAGGGAAAAAGCGTTGCACATGAGATTACTTGTAGTTGACAATCCGAGCAAAACTTGCAGGTTCTAGACTGGCTCCGCCCACAAGAGCGCCATCAATTTCTGGTTGAGCCATAATTTCATCAATATTATTCGGTTTCACTGAGCCACCGTATTGAATTGAAACATTGGGATTACTCAACTGACTACGAATTAAGCCGATTACCCGATTAGCGTCTGTGGCTTCACAAGTATCGCCAGTACCGATTGCCCAAATGGGTTCGTAGGCAATTACCAAATTATTTTGATCGACATCTATGAGGTCTTTATCTAGCTGGGCAGTAATCAGTGATTCTGTTTCCCCAGCATCTCGTTGTTCTTTCGTTTCGCCTACACATAGAATTGGTGTCAGACCGTACCTTTGAGCCGCTTTGAGGCGGAGATTCACAGTAGCGTCTGTTTCACCAAAGTATTGCCGTCTTTCGCTATGACCGACAATTACAAAACGGACACCAAGTTCTGTCAACATAGGGCCAGAAATTTCGCCCGTGTAGGCTCCGTTTTCTTCCCAATGAACATTTTGCGCCCCTAACTGGATGAGGCTGCCATGTAAACTCTTAGATAAAATGTTTAAGTTAGTGAAAGGAGGACACAAGACCACTTCTCGGTCTTCGGGTATTTCTTCCAAGTGAGGCAGAAACCCTTGTAGAAAATCCTGGGTTTCTGCCTGGGTTTTGAACATTTTCCAGTTACCGGCAATAACTATTTTTCGCACAGGTGATTTAGTCAAGATTCTAACGCTACTAGATGCATTTTTCAGTTTAGGACGTTTTGTTAGTCATTAGTCATTAGTTATTCGTCATTGCTCATTACTTACTCCTATTCCCCAATTGATATGCCTTCCACATTACCTTTGCCTGAACCTCATCACAGCGACTCACCCAACTGGGAGGAAGAACTGGATAGTGCTATTTTCAGTTTTGATGATATTCAAAGGTCACTCAACTATAAACAAGCACAAACGGCACTGCGAAACTTAGTCACCAATCTTGACCTGACTCCCCAGGAAAAAAGCGGATTGGAAAATGAACTCGCTGATTTGGAAACTATGCTGAGTAAGTTGGACAGCATGGTGGTACAAATTGCTGCTTTTGGCATGGTGGGACGTGGTAAGTCTTCTCTACTCAATGCCTTGGTTGGACAAACCGTGTTTGAAACTGGCCCTCTGCATGGTGTCACCCGTGATTCCCAAAGAGTTAACTGGAGTATTAGTGAGGAGACAATTGGCGACAATGAACGCACTTTACGAGTAACTCTACCTGCTGGTGGTCAATCTCAGGTGGAGCTAATTGACACTCCTGGATTAGATGAAGTAGATGGTGACACTCGCGCTGCATTAGCCGAACAGGTAGCAAAGCAAGCAGATTTAATTTTGTTTGTGATTTCTGGGGACATGACCAAGATAGAACATGAAGCCCTCTCTCAACTGCGGGAAGCTGGTAAACCGATAATTCTGGTATTTAATAAAGTAGACCAGTATCCTGAAGCTGACCGGATGGCAATCTATCACAAAATTCGAGATGAACGGGTGAGGGAGTTACTCACGCCTCTAGAAATTGTCATGGCAGCTGCATCACCACTGGTCAAGACGGCAATTATGCGCCCTGATGGTAGTAGAGGGGTGCAGTTACGTAGTAGTACCGCCCAAATTGAAGAACTGAAGCTGAAAATTTTGGAGATTTTGCACCGTGAAGGTAAAGCTTTGGTGGCTCTCAATACTATGCTTTATGCGGATAATGTGAATGAGCAATTGGTAGAGCGAAAACTGATGATTCGCGAACAGAATGCTAATCAGTTGATTTGGAAAGCTGTGATGACTAAGGCCATAGCGATCGCTCTCAATCCGGTCACTGTTGTAGATATACTTAGTAGTATAGTCATTGATATTTCTCTAATTTTGGGTTTATCTAAACTCTATGGCATCCCCATGAGCGAAAGCGGTGCTGTGCAATTGCTACAAAAAATCGCTTTGAGTATGGGCGGCATCGGTTTTAGTGAGTTGCTGGCAAATTTAGGCTTGAGTGGATTAAAAACTGTGCTGGGCATCTCAGCATCGGCTACGGCTGGCGCTACCTTTGCACCTTATATCTCAGTCGCACTAACTCAAGCTGGGGTGGCTGGTGTTTCTTCCTATGGCATTGGACAAGTTACTAAAGTTTATTTAGCCAATGGAGCGACTTGGGGGTCTGAAGCGCCAAAAGCAGTTATTGCTCGAATTTTAGCCAACTTAGATGAACAATCTATCCTCAATCGCATTAAAGAGGAATTACAACAAAAAGTAAAACTCAAGAAGTGATGTATAGACAATTTGGTTAATTTATGCTGTTGACAAAATTGCCATGTTTCGATATCGTTTTAAGCATTGCTTTTGCTAATCTGTCGTAATTTTTGGCAAACTTTTATCACTTCTCAGCAGTCATATAGCGTTTGACAATTGGATAAAGTACTTAAAGAAATAACGCATACGCCCTATAACTAGTCGCAGGCTAGCACAAGTGAAAAACCTTCAGTATATTTAACCCCTCAATGCAAATAGCGCTTTTCCTTGTCGCACAGCTTATATGTGATTTCATGTGAACTCAAACTGAAAGTATCCTAATTTAGCCCACATATACGGGAATCTTGTTAGTCACAAACTCGTATATCAATCAAATTTGCACACAACCTTGCATTTATCTCATCAAGACTTCAGCGTGAACGCTCAGTCGATAGCTTGCTTGTGCTGCCTGTTCTGCAAGAGATAATACACTATTTTCGCTGTGTCAACCCACGAGTACTTTTAAAAAGTAGTTGGCATCATTGTGGGTAGATTTAGTTCGGCTGTCCACTGCGGTTAATTAATAAATCCTATGGAATTTACAAAAGAAAAAACAAATATTGCCAAAGGTGTAGCAGTTTGTTTAATGTTTGCTCATCATTTATATGCTTTCGATGATCGCCTGTTAAATGATAATAACTATGTTCCATTAATTCCTTTTTTTAATGCAGAACATTATATAGGACTTTTTGGAAATATTTGTATTTCCATGTTCCTATTTTTATCTGGATATGGAATGTTTTTAGGTTATGTTCGCTCTCAACAGTCGCCCATAGGCTATTCCTTGGGAAAACTCAAGGATTTTTATTTCACATACTGGTTATACTTTTTAATTTTTATACCGATTGGCATCAAATTTTTCCAAGACATAACAATTTGGCAATCAGATGAGATTCGTTATTCAGCAGAAGCCAGACTTTTTTTGCAGAACTTTATCGGCTGGGATTCTACATATAATGAAGAATGGTGGTTTATTCGGATGTTTCTCATCATCGTGGTTTTATTATGTCCTATTTATATTAAACTAGCTGAAAAAAATATTTCGTGGATTATTGTGATTAGTTTATTTCTCTTTTTCGTAAGTTCACAAGTAGATTATTATGGCAAGTTAGGTTTTCTTTTTTGGCAAATATCTTTTGCCTTAGGTGTATTAAGTGCAAAATTAAAATTATTTTCGAGTGTTTTGATCAAATTCCTGGATAAATTGGGAGCTTTTTGGGTCTTTTTTAGTTTATTAGTTTGTTTTAGTCTCAGGTTTCGACTTGGAGGAGAAGTTGATTTTTTAATAGTCTCTTTCTTTATATATTTTACGATCCGAGCCATAGCTATACTACGATTATCCAGAGTTTTTGCATATTTAGGTAAATACTCGTTTCCAATGTGGCTGGTTCATTCTTTCTTTTGTTACTACTATTTTCAGGATATTGTTTATGCTCCCCAGTGGTCACCTTTGGTATTGATCCTCTTAACAACTATGTCACTCTTGACTGTGATGTTAATAGAATATTTGCGTTCTAGCTTCCTCCAGTTCAAACGTCTAATTATCAATTAAAATCTCTGAGCTTGAAGTCTCAAGTATTACAGCAAATTTCATCTAAATGAGGTACATAAGGGCGGGCAGTCCTTGCCCTCCCCCACAAGATTTATAATATTCAGGTGTGTACTTCATTTATTTGCACAGTGCTGTATATTGAAACATCCAAGCTCAGAGGGTCTGCTTTTTAAGTTGTTAGCCAAATTACCGCGATATTTTCGGAAATCTCAATACTTGTGGTGTCATTGTTTGAGATTTATTCTTTGCTTTTAAAAGAGTCCAACCAATCTTGAACTTGATCACGGGCAATATCACGGCTACCAAGACCAAAGGATAGGGCAATTGCCACGGCGATCGCACCTAGTAAAAGTCCAAAGGCGAGATTTACAATATCACTAGCAACACCAATCTGTTGCAATGCCATTGCTGAGACTAAAGTAATAATGGCAATCCGTGCTACCTGTGCCAAAATTCGGGCTTGGCGGTCGCCGGAACTGGTAATGAGTTGAAACGCCAAATTGGCTAAGAACAAACCAATGGCAAATACAATCAATCCTGCTAAAATCCGCCCCAAGATAATTAAAATGCCTGTTACCAGTGCTGTCAGGGCAGGGATATTCAGAATATTAACTGCTGCTACTGTGGCAAACAGCATAATTCCCACTAAGACCACAATCCCGGCAATTTCTGATGGGGTGCGGCTTGCTGGTCTTGGTGTTGCTTCTGCTTCAACAGTGGCAGATTGTCTACTCAATGATGGTAGACCCAGTACGGTGAAAATGTTGTTAAAGCCTAAACTGGTGAAGATACTCGTCACCAACTCGGAGACAAACCGCCCTAAGAAAAAGGCCACAATTAAAATTGCTAGGGCTGTAAAGATTGCAGGTAAGGTATTCAGCACCTGCTGTAACATAGCGATCGCAGGTAGAGAAATCGCCGCAATTTTCAAAGCATCCAGCGAGGCGATCGCCACAGGAATCAAAATCAAAATATAGACAATCGTGCCGATAATACTCGACAGAGATTGCATTCCTGAAGATGAGGAAAGTCCCACGCGACTGCCAATATGGTCAACGCCTGTGGTTGCGAGTAAGTTGGTGACAATTCGCCGCACTATATTAGCGATAAACCAGCCGACTGCGGCAATTAATCCCGCCGCTAGAATATTGGGCAGAATTGAAAGAATCTCTGTAATTAAGGATTGTACTGGTAGTAGTGCCTGTCTGAGCGCCAGGGTATCCAAAATTGGGACGAGAAACAGTAAGAAGATAAACCAATACAGGGCATTACCAATGGTCTCACTTAAAGATAATTGGTTCAGGTTAAGTGTATTGTCTTGGGCTTCTTGATTCAAACGCTCATCTAGTCTGAGTGCTTGCAACCCTCGCACCGTGACTAGTTTGACGATTGTCGCTATTAACCAAGCCACTCCTAAAAGAATTCCCGCACCCACCAACTTAGGCAAAAAGCCAATCAGTTGGTCAAGCAGATTATTCAGTGGTCGAGAGGCTACTTCTAGTTCTAGCGTTTGTAAAACAGCTACTATCGTCAGGAGGATGACACTCCAGAAGACTAAGCCAGAGATTAACTTCTCTATCTGGGGAACATCCCCACGACCTGTTATCCCGGCTGCAATCCGGTTATCTAGCTTGGTGCGATTCAGAATGCCTTGTGTGACTGCGGCCGCGATCGCTGCAATTAGCCAACCCACTAACAAAAGTGCTGCCGCCCCCAATAAACGGGGGGTAAATGCCACCAACTGTTGGACAATTCCTTGTACTTCAGTGATGCCTTCGTTAACTCTTTGTTGATCTAGTGGTGAGTTTAACGATTGTGCCAAAAAATGTTGTACTTTCATCGATAAACCACTGTCTATCAACTGGGTTATATTTGGCCAAGTTGTGTTCATGGTTTTCCGGTATTCACGTAAGATGTCTCCAAAACATTTGTAATACTTATAATGTGGCTGGATATTAAACAATCCTCAGCCCCAGTAAGTTCACTCATGTTTTGCCTATCAATTTACCAGTAAATTGGCAATAAACACATATATGCAGTTGATCTCAAGGATATTTTTTTTACTTTGTGATTTATATTATCGTTTTATCAACGAATACCAAAGAAAATCGCAGATTTCTCCGTTTTTAGTCGTAAGTTGTATATTTGTTACTGAATTCAAGTCATTGACATAATGTGATAAAAATGCTTAATTTTGCGATATTCTAAGTACAGCAACAGCATGAGAAATGTGGAATGTCCCAAGCTTTTGAGCAATCGATTCAAATTAATGCCACAGCTACAGTAGTGGAACGCTGCATTACCGATTTAACACTCATGCACCGTTGGCTAAATCCTGCCCTGTGTTGCGAACCTGTGGGCGAAGCCTGGAGTACTGAAGTTGGTAGTCAAAGTCTGTTTGTGATTCAAATTCCTCTACTTAAACCTACCCTGAAAAGTGTCGTCGTCGAACGGCAGCCGGGTCTTGTTGTCTGGGAATTTCAAGGATTTTTCCAAGGGCGCGATCGCTGGGAATGTCAACCATTAGAACAGGGAACACTCCTACTCAACCGTTTTGAGTTCGATATTCCTAACCCCATAGTTAGTTGGGGATTTAACAACTTTGCCGCATCTTTGACTCAAAAAGATATGCAAGCCCAACTGCGTCGCCTCAAAGGAGTTGCAGAGTCATTAGTTTCCCATCTCAGCCAGTAACCGCCGAATTACCACTGCATCCTCAGCATCAGGAACCTTTACCAGGTAACTTTGCAAGTCATCAGCAGCTTGGGGGTATTGTCCCAGTTGATAGTAAAGCAAACCGCGATCGCGCACTTCTAAAATCATCCCAGGAAACAACAACACAATTCGTTCCACCACAGCCAAACTTTTGGCTAAATTTTGTTGTTTAAGGTAAATATATTTCAAATTAGTCAGCATCCTTGCCAAAAATTGCCGATTACTTACCGGGGCTAAAAATTCTGGTCGTAAACTCACAGGTTGCTGAAACATTTGAGACAATTGGTTCTCACAATCTTCTGCAAACATCACCTCACCCCGATTAAACGCATCGACAAAAATTTCCATATCTGGAATATCCGGGCGGATGAGGAAATGTCCTGGCATTCCTACACCCACCATCGGGAAGTCAATCCGGCGGGCAATTTCCAGGTAAACCAGCGCCAAAGTAATCGGAATTCCCATGCGGCGGTCAATCACATCATTCAAAAAGCTATTGCATGGATCATAATAGTCTGTTTGATTGCCAGCAAAACCCAAATCAGCGTAGAGATACTGATTGAGAGTTTGAATAATTCGTAGAGGATATTGTGAATCGGGTAAGCACTCTTTCACCTCAGATGCCATTGTGTCGAGGGCGTTGAGGTATTCCGCAGTATCAAGGTCAGGATATTCTTCCTGGGCAATATACAAAGCAGCCTTAGCCAGATCAATCTGCTCGTCAGGCTGTTGAATTTCCTGGTAAGTAGCTAGGCACAATTAAATATAAGACGCTCAAGGGCATATTCACCCTTT